>NZ_LTCZ01000035.1:0-153089 GCF_001583455.1 Rhodococcus sp. LB1
AGCTTCGCGACGACGGTGTGCCCGCCCATCGCCCCCGCCAGGCTCATCCACCCGCGGGCCAGTTCCTGGGTGACCTGCGCGTAACAGGGCATCGACACCGGTGATCCGCCGTACTCCTCCGGGACCGCCAGACCGTAGATCCCGATCTGCTTCATCTGCTCGATCCACTTCTCGGGGTACTCGTTGGCGTGTTCCACCGCCTGCACCGTCGGCTTCACGTCGCGGTCGATGAAGGCGCGCACCGTCTCGACCAGGTACGCCTCTTCCTCGTTCAGCTTGCCCATCACTCCACCTCGCACTCGCACAACATTTGTACGGCCATAATCCGATAATGTCTGCCTAAAGTCAACGATCGGTCTTGACATGACGACTACGCCGCTGCCAGCATCAGCAGCGCAGCCCCTTTGGGCTGGCCGTACATATCAGCCCGACCCGGGCTGTACATACCAGCCCGACCCGGGCTCCCGGACGCTAGGAATGAAGCATCGTGCAGAACCTCACCCGCAGGCGCGCCGTTCTGGTGGCCCCCGGATCCGACGAACGCAAGGCCGTCAAGGCGCTCCGGTCGACCGCCGACGAGGTGGTCCTCGACCTCGAGGACGCCGTCGCCTCGGCCAGGAAGGCCGACGCCCGCGACCTCGTGCGCCGTCTCGTGCGCGAGTCGGACGGCTCCCGGGCCGTCTCGGTCCGCATCAACGCGCTGACCACACCGTGGGCCGAGGACGACCTCGCCCTGTGTGCGTCCCTCGGCGCCGCGCTCACGAGCATCGTGGTTCCCAAGGCGGAGACAGCGCAGGATCTCGCGCACGCCGATCAGGCTCTCGCCGGTACCGACATCGGATTGCAGGCTCTCGTCGAAACTCCGGTCGGGGTGCAGAACATCGGCGACATCACCCGGTCCGTCGCCCGGCTCGAGTCCGTCATCATCGGCTACGCCGATCTCGGGGCGGCCCTCGGCCGTTCCCGCTCCGCCCTTCCCGAGCACTGGCTGGCGATCCAGGACGGCGTCCTCGTCGCCGCCCGCGCCGCCGGCATCCAGGCGATCGACGGCCCGTTCCTCGGAATCGCCGACGACGACGCCTTCCGCCACTCGGCAGCATGGACCAGCGCACTCGGGTTCGACGGGAAATGGGTCATCCATCCCGCGCAAGTCGAATCGGCCGCTTCGGCGTTCACCCCCACCGACACCGCAGTCGAGGACGCACGCCGCGTGATCGACGCACTCGCCGCCGCAGAGGCCGCGGGCAGCGGGGCCGCGCAACTCGACGGGCAGATGCTCGACGAGGCCGTCGCGGTGGCCGCACGACGGGTCCTCGCCCAGGTAGGTGCGCAGTGACGATCACCCAGACGTACGTCGGTGGACCGTACTTCGACGAACTCGAGGTGGGGCAGGTGTTCGACACCGCCCCCGCCGTCACCCTGACCAGCGGCCTCACCGCCGCCCATCAAGCCATCCTCGGCGACCGCCTGCGGCTGCCCCTCGACGCGCACCTGTCCCGGGCCGTCACCGGATCCGGGGACGCCGTGGCGAACCCCGGCCTCGTCTGCGACGTCGCCATCGGACAGTCCACGCTCGCCACGCACCACGTGAAGGCCAACCTGTTCTACCGCGGCCTCCGCTTCCACCACTTCCCCCATCTCGGCGACACCCTGTACACCCGCACCGAAGTGGTGGGCCTGCGCGAGAATTCGGCGAAGCCGGGACGCAAACCCACCGGGCTGGCGGCACTCCGGATGACGTCCACCGACCAGGACGGCCGCACCGTTCTCGACTTCTACCGCTGCGCGATGCTCCCGTTGAGCGAGAACCCCGACGACGACCGCGTCCGCAAGTCCGACGACCTGTCCGCGATCGGTCCGCAGACCGAGCAGGCCTTCGCCGCCCCCGTGGGCTGGGACCTCGCCCGCTACCGCGACAAGGTTCCCGGACAGCACTTCTCGACCGACCTCGCCGGCGCGGTCCTGCGGAGCAGCGGCGATGTGGTCTCGAGCGCCCCCGAACTGGCGCGCCTCACCCTCAACATCGCGGCCACCCATCACGACGAACGGGTCGGCGCGGACGGACGGCTCGTCTACGGCGGGCACACCATCGGCATCGCTCTCGGGCAGGCCACGCGCGCGCTGCCCAACCTCGTCACGGTCCTGGGCTGGAAGTCCTGCGACCACACCGGTCCCGTCCACGAGGGCGACACCCTCACCAGCGAACTCGAGATCGAGAGCGCCGAGGCGTTGCCCGGCGGTGGCGGCGTCGTGCATCTGCGTTCACTCGTGTTCGCGCACAACGCCGCAGCCTCCGACGTTCCCGTCCTCGACTGGCGTTTCACCGCCCTCATGGCCTGACCTCCACCATCAAGGAGCTTCTCTCGTGACTGCCCACACTCCCCTTGCCGGACTTCGGATCGTCGAGGTCTCCAGCTTCATCGCGTCCCCCCTGTGCGGGCTGACGCTGTCTCAGCTGGGGGCCGAGGTGATCCGGGTCGACCCCGTCGGCGGCTCCGCCTGCTACAAGCGCTGGCCGGTCACGAGTGACGGTGAGAGCATCTACTGGACCGGTCTCAACCGCGGTAAGCGGTCCGTGGCCGTCGACATGCGAAGCCCCGAGGGGCAGGAACTCGTGCAGCAACTGGTCACGGCACCCGGTGCGGGTGGCGGAATCCTCGTCACCAACGCCGGTGGCCGTGACTGGCTCGCCCACGACGCGCTCAGCGCCCTGCGCTCCGACATCATCACCCTCGAAGTTCTCGGTGGCACCGACGGTTCCCCCGCCGTCGACTACACCGTCAATGCGGGACTCGGTTTCCCGTCCATCACCGGTCCCACCGATCATGCCGGCGTCGTCAACCACGTCCTGCCCGCGTGGGACGTGGTGTGTGGGCTGTACGCCGCGCTGGCCGTTGCCGCCGCCGTCCGGCACCGTGACGCCACCGGGGAAGGCACCCACATCCGCCTGCCGCTCGAGGACGTCGCGCTCGCCACCGCCGGTACGCTCGGCTACCTCACCGAAGTCCAGATCAACGGCACCGGCAGGCCGGCGACCGGAAACTCGGTCTACGGCACGTACGGAACGGATTTCACCACCAGCGACGGCGAACGGTTCATGATCGTCGCCCTCACCCCGCGTCACTTCCGTGACCTTGTCGCCGTTACCGGAACCACCGCCGCGGTGGAGGCACTCGCCACCGCACTCGACGTGGACTTCGCGCGCGAAACCGATCGCTTCACCCACCGCGACGTCCTCACGGCCCTGTTCGCCCGCTGGTTCCGCGAACACACCGCAACCGAAGTGGCCGAGGCACTCTCGAAGACGTCCGTACTCGCCGAGCGCTACCGCACCTTCGAGGAAGTCGTGAAATCCGGGGAACTCGAGAAGAACCCGATGTTCACTCCCCTCGATCAGCCGCGCATCGGCACCTACCTCGCTTCCGGGCATCCCGCGTCGTTCGACGGCCACCACGCCACCGTCGCACCCGCCTCCGCAGTCGGCGACGACACCGGCAGCGTGCTCCGGGACCTCCTCGGCAGCTCCGACTCCGACATCGCCAAACTCCTCGACAGCGGCATCGTCGGAGGGAAGTAACACGGTGACGAGGCGACGCTGCGGAAAACTTTGTTCCGCAGCGTCGCTCGTCGGCCGAGCGTTACCCGCTGATCACGGGAGTGCGTGCGCGGGAACTCATCCGCTCGGGTGTCGTCGCATCGACGGTGAACGGGTCGCTCGAATCGTTCGTCAAGGCTGGTGAGGTGACCCCGCCCGGCGATGTCGCCGAGACCATCGCGTTCCTCGCATCCGGACGCGCCCGGCACGCCACCGGAACCACCGTCGACATCACCGGCGCCGACTACGTCCGGTAGATCCGACAACCCTCCCGCACGAACGCCCCGTTCTCGAAAGGGTCGAATCCTCCATTGCTCCAGACCATTCGCCCGGTCACTGGGTCACCGACTCCGACCTGGTAGTCGCCGCCGCAACCATCGTCACACGGTGGTGGACGACGCGGTTCGGGTAACGCCCTCGACCGAACGAGTCGGGTTCGACATTCGGCGAGGCCGGCGGTGAGCGGCTCATCAAAGAGCGCCTCCATCCGACGGAAGCTCATGGCAGGAATGTACTCATGAATGTCGTTTCTGACTCTGGGCGGGGAGGCCTGCCTCCGTCACAGTGGTTCCATGAGCGAAATGACGGAAGCGGTTGTGAGGACCGCAGTCCAGGTCGACGGCGAAGCGGCCAGCTACCTGACCGTCGAGCAGGACGGTCCGGTGGTGTTGCTGCTGCACGGAACGTATTGGAGCCGGGTCTGGCTTCCGGTGCTGGGCAGCCTCGCCGAGGCGGGGCTGCGGCCGATCGCGGTCGATCTCCCCGGGCTGGGGCGTTCGGGAGGCGAGCTCACCCTGGAAACGGCCACCGTCCCGGCCCTTGCGGATTGGGTGGTGCGATTCGCGTCGGCACTGAAGATCTCCGGGCCGATCGCCGTGGCGGGTCATGACATCGGCGGCGCCGTCGCCCAGCATCTCCTCATTCACGATGGGCTGGAAGTGTCGCGGCTGGCGTTGGTCAACTCGGTCACCTACGACTCCTGGCCGGCGCCCCACGTGGCGCGGTTCCGGGGCCCGGGAGTCCACGCGGGATCCACCGTCGACGACGTTCTCGCCGCCCGCCGACAGGCGGTGACGGCGGCGCTGGCCGGCGCCGCCACCGAGCGGCGGATAGCGGACTATCTGGATCCGTGGTCGGCTGCGCGGGTTCGCCGTTCCTGGATGGCTCTCGCGGGTGCGGCCGACAACCGCTACACCCTCGATCTCGTTCCAGCGCTGCGGCAGTCCACGACGCCCAAGTTGCTGATCTGGGGTGAGGACGACGCCTTCGAGACAGTGGAGTACGCCGAGCAGTTCGCCTCGGAGATCCCGCACACCACGCTTATCCGCATCCCGAATGCGGGGCACATCCCCACGGAGAACGCGCCCGAACAGATCGCACGCGAACTCATAGACTTCTTCTCGGCGTAGAACCTTCACCCCGTTTCAGTCTTCGTGATCCGGTGGTGTCGGCGAACGTGATGATCGACCGCCGATAGACCTCCGGTGAGCGCGCGAGTCGAGCCGAGACAAAACCTGGCCCGCACCAAACAAATTCACGAACCAGGCGCCACTTTCGATCCCTGTGGCCGGCACCCGTTCGTTGACGATGTTCATTCCGCGGCGCGTGGCCGGAGCGCACTGGACCTGGCTTCGAGCCCGTCGACCTTCCGCTAACCGATTTTTCGACATGCCGAAATGGTGCGTGGCATCTGCTGCCCGCACCTCTGTCCGACCGAACTCCCCGGACGTTCTGCGCCTTGACAAGCGCCTCTCACTGTGACCACCATTACTGCATCATGTGATAGAGGTTATCACAGTATGAGAGGAAATTATGAAGGTTGCGATCCTCGGCTTGGGCGAAGCCGGAAGTCTCTACTCGTCGGGATTCCTCGCACAGGGCTGGGAGGTGACCGGGTTCGACCCGGCCGACACCGCCACCCCCGCGGGAGTACTGCGCTTCGACGACGTCGCCGACACCGTGCGGGGCGCGGATCTGGTGCTGAGCCTGACCAGCGCGAAGGTTGCGGTGCGGGCGGCGACCGACGCCGCACCGCATCTGTCGGACGGTTCCTGCTACGCGGACATGAATGCCGCGCCGGCCGAGATCAAGGCGCAGGTCGCCGACGTGGTCACCGCGGCCGGCGCCGCGTTCGCCGATGTCGCGGTGGTCGGGTCCGTCCCCGCCCACGGGGCGCGTACCGCGCTGGTGGTCAGTGGCGACGGATCGGCTTCGGCGGCCGCGTATTTCGAGGCGCTCGGCGCCGCGGTCGAGGACATCGCCGGCGCTCCCGGGGACGCCTCGAACCGCAAGCTGCTGCGCAGCACGTTCATGAAGGGCCTCGGCGCGTTGATCGTCGAATCGGTCGACGCCGGGGTCGCCGCCGACGCCGAGCAGTGGGTGCGTGCGCAGATCGCCGGTGAGCTGTCCGGCAGCTTCTCAGCCCTCGACCGGCTGCGGGACGGCACCCGCAAGCACGCCGCTCGACGCACGGTGGAGGCGGCCGCTTCGGTCGAGCTCCTCGACGCGCTCGGTGTCCGCCCGGTTCTCGCGTCCGCCACGGCCGAGGCGCACCGCACTCTCGCCGACGCGAATGGTCGCGCCACCGACGAGTTGCTCGAGGCCTACGCCGGCCTTCCGGTCGCCAACATCGGCGACGCCCGCCAACGCATGGGCATGGTCGATTCGGGTATCCACGCAATGTGGAAGGGTGCACGCATCGTCGGTCGTGCTCGCACGGTATGGACCCGGGCCGGCGACAACAAGGCGCTGCACGAGGCGCTGGCGAAGGTACAACCGGGTGAGGTGATCGTCATCAACGGACAAGGCGACCAGAACCGTGCCCTGATGGGTGAGCTGATCGCCGAACGCGCCCGCTCCCGCGGCTGCGTCGGCATGATCATCGACGGCGCCGCCCGCGACATCGACGTCCTGCAGGAAATCGGGTTCGGCGTGTGGGCCCGTGCGGTGAACCCCTCGGGCCCCTACAAGGACGGCCCCGGCAAGATCGACGTCCCGATCGCGGTCGGCGGTGTCGTCTGCGCCCCCGGCGACCTCGTCGTCGCCGACGACGACGGCGTCATCATCATCCCGGCGGCCGAAGCGTTCACCAGCCTGGCGGGTGGCCGGGCGGTCGAAGCCGACGAGGCGCAGCGTCGCGCCGCGATCATCGCCGCCCGTAAGGTCGCGGCATGATTGCCATCTGGGCGTTGCTGGCGTTCATCGCGTCCATCGTCTTCTGGAATGCGGTGCTCAAACGCAACATCGGTGAGGCGATGATCGTCGGGTTCGTCGTCGTCGGTGCGTTCGCCGGCCGTGACGCCCCGAAATACATGTGGGAGGGCTTCGTCAACTCGATGCAGGAGGAAGTGACGTTCGCCGGGCTGGCGTTCATCTTCATGAGCTTCATCCTCGCGAAGACCCCGGTCCTCGACCGGCTCATCGACATCCTCAACTCGTTCCTCGGCCGCCTGCGCGGCGGTCCGATCTACACGTCCACCGTCGCCGGCGGCATGTTCGGTGCCATCGCGCATGTCGGCGCCTCGGTCACGGCCGCGGTCGGCTCAGTCACCGTGCCGTGGATGAAACGCTCCGGCGTCAGCGGCGAACTCTCCGCCACCGTCGTCGCCGGCTGCGCGGGCATGGGCGTGACGTTCCCGTTCAGCGCGACCATGTTCATCCTGGTCGGGTCCAGCACCGTCACCGGGATGATGGCCGCCGACGACATCATCGTCCCGCTCGCCATCGCCGGCCTCTGGTGCCTCGGCTACCGACTGGTACTGAGCTACTACCTGGTCCGCAAGAACGGCTTGCAGCCGATCGCCCCGGAAGACCGAATCCCGGTGAAGCGGAGCCTGCGGGTCGGGTGGACCTCGCTGTTGCTGTTCGTCCCGATCCTGATCCCGCTACTACTCACCCGCGGTCCGATCGCCGCACCCATCGCGCACTACACCGACCTGGTGATGTCGAGTGCGCTGAGCCTGATCACCTGGATCCCCGTCCTGATGATCCTGCTGGTGCTCTTCCTCGGGCGCCGGCACCTGCCCAAAACCAGCACGGGCTGGTGGAAGGTCCTCGGCGACGCCGCCCCCCAATTCGGCGTCATCGGTATCACCATCGTCGCCGCGTTCTCCGCATCGGCGGTGCTCGCCAAGCTGAAACTGCCTCAGCAGCTGACCGCGATGCTCGAAAGCCTCAGCGCACCGTCCTGGCTGATGGCGATCCTCGTCGGGATCATCATCGTCATCATCGCGATCCCGCTGACCGCCTCTGCCACCATGGCCTCGGTCGGTCCCGTCGCAGTCGCCGCCCTGGTCGGCACCGGCATCGCCGCCCCCGTCGCCGCGGCCGCCGTCCTGGTCTTCGCGTCCACCGAGGGCGCCTCCCCACCCTCGGGCGCCCCCATCTACGTCGCCTCCGGGATCGCCCGGATCGACCCGTCGAA
This sequence comes from Rhodococcus sp. LB1, assembly GCF_001583455.1. NCBI lineage: Bacteria > Bacillati > Actinomycetota > Actinomycetes > Mycobacteriales > Nocardiaceae > Rhodococcus > Rhodococcus sp. LB1. Next base: position 8,019 of record NZ_LTCZ01000035.1, read on the forward strand.
GATCTTCATGCCACTCCTGAAGTACTACTGCATTCCCATCCTCGGCATCGGGGTACTGATCGCCCTCGGACTCCTCCCCGTCTAATCCCGCGACAGGACACATCATGTTCCAGAAATGCTTCTCCACCCTATTCCGCATCAGCGTCGTCGCATTCCTGCTCGGCGGATTGGCGATCGTGCTCGGCCAGACCGTCGGACTGATCCTCGGCGACGGCGTCGTCGTCACCCACGTCGAGGAACTGCTCGCCCCCTACGCCTACGGCGCCGCGGGCATCGCCGGACTACTCTCCTTCGTCCTGTCGTACTTCCACCACGGCGGAGAGGAGGACGCCCTCGGAAACGAGGACTCTCCCGCCCGCACCGCCGAACACGTCGGATGACCAGGCCCGTGAACACGATCGGTGCCGACTCCACCTACGCCGACCTGTGCGCCCGCACCGACGACGCACCGGCCGGGTCGAGCTGGGGCATCTTCGACAACCGGGACCGCGGGACGGCGAACTTCGCCGGCCCCGCGCAGGTCCGCGACGCCGCCACCCTGGTCACCCGGGGTGCGGTGTTCGCCCTCGACTATCCGCTCGGGGCGTTCGACCCACCGATGGCCCGGTCGCGCACGGCGCCGAAGCACACCATCGTCTCCGCGCACGCCGAATCCCGTGACGACCTACTCGACGGCTTCTACCTGCAGGCCAGCAGTCATCTCGACGGATTGCGCCACCGGCGGGTGTCCGGGCACGGCTTCTACGGCGGCGTCCCCGACGACCGGATCACCGAAGGTAGTCCCGCTCTCGGGATCCAGGCCTGGTCGCAGGACCCGATCGTCGGCCGTGGGCTGCTCCTCGACCTCGCAGCGCTCCACGCCGAACGCGGGCATCCGCTCGACCACGCCCAGGGTCCGGCGCTCGACCCGGCCGATATGGACGCCGCCGCGCAGCGCCAGGGCTGTGAGATCCGCGAAGGTGACCTGATTCTCGTTCACACCGGCTGGGCGCACTGGTACCTCACCGCCACCGACGACCAACGCAACGAGGTCCGGACCGGCCGCCGTGCCACCGGCTTCGCACAGAGCCGCTACCTCGCACAGTGGTTGTGGAACAACAAGATCGCGCTCTTCGGCACCGACACCTTCGCCGTCGAAGTTCTCCCCGTCCTCCCCGACAGTCCGTTCGCCGAGTCCGCCCCCGAGGACGCCGGCATGATGCACCAGGAACTGATCGGCAAACTCGGCGTCCCGCTCGGCGAACTGTGGAACCTCACCGCACTCGCCGAGGACAGCCGCCACACCCACACCTGGGACGCCCTGCTCACCGTCAAGCCACTGAACTTCGTCGGCGGGGTCGGTTCGCCCTGTAACGCGACCGCCATCCGCTGACAGGTTTATCGCACAATGATAAGTTTCATCGAAAGTAGGTGTATCGAGGAGGAAACATGGCGGCGCCGACCAACAACATGCGTTCCCTGGACCGCGCGTTCGACGTGCTCGGTGTTCTCCAGGAGGCCAAGCAACCCCTGCGACTCAGCGAGGTCGCCCGCCACGCCTCGCTGCACGTTGCGACCGTGCAGCGGATCCTCGGCGTGCTTCTCGAACGCGGGTACGCCGCCCGCATCGGTGACACCTACACCGCCGGCCCCGCTGCGCTCGCGGTCGCGCACGCTTTCATGGTCACCAATCCGCTCAGCGTCCTTGCCCAGCCCACGTTGCAGCAGCTCGCCGCGAGTACGGGGTTCACCGCGTCGATGTACGTGAAGGTCGAATCCTCCCGAGTGCTCATCGCCCGGGTGGAAAGCGACAACCCTCTCAACTACATCCTCCCCGTCGGAGAGCGCCTGCCGCTCTACCTGGGCGGCGCCGGGAAGACGATCCTCGCTCATCTCGACACCGCGGACGTCGAGGAAATCGTCAGCGGTATCGGCGACATGGCTTTGGCGAGCGGTGCGACCCTGTCGAAAGCGGAACTGTTCGCCCAACTCGACAAGATCCGCAGCGACGGCTTCGCCGTGTCGGTCAGCGAACGCCTCTACGGCATCGCCTCCGTCACCGCCCCCGTCCGAGCCTCCGACGGCACCCTGGTCGCCGTCCTCGGCGTCACCGGACCCGCCGACTCCCTCACCGACACCCGAATCGCCCAACTGATCCCCGAAGTCCGACGCGCAGCCACCACCGTCGGCACCCGGGTACCCGTCGCCGGCTAGCAGGACGACTTCGACGACGTCCATGGCTTGATCCCGGCGCGCGGATTCGAAACACTCACGCTCACAACCCCAAATCATCACTCGAGCCGCCACTTCCGTGCCGAACAACTTGGTGTTCTGAACGCGGCGACCGGCTTTCCGAAAATTCTTGCGGTCCTGCACGTATGCGGTCGCGTGCCGGATCGCCGCCTCCGCGTGCGCCGCTGCGAGTTCGGCCGTGTCCTGCTGGCGCAGTCCGATCTTCTTCAGGTTCCGCCCGACCGAGAATCCCGGACTGTCCGTCGGCGGCCCGAGCCCGAGTGGCGCGGGTCGCCTGCCGGTCAATCGTCAGTCATTGTTCGTCCCGGTGACACGATTCCGGTGGCGGTCGCCGGGCCCGCCGCGATCGTGGCCCGGTGCGATCCGGACGAGCGCCGCGGGATCAGGGTGGGCATCGCGCGCCGGATCGGTTCGTCGACGGGGGTGGTGGCGAGCATCAGGTCGAGCGCGGTGGCGGCGATCTGGTCGAACGGTGTGCGGACCGAGGTGAGCGGGACCGGAAGACGTTGCGACAGGGGGATGTCGTTGTAGCCGACCAGGGCGACGTCGTCGCCGACGGTCAACGAGCATCGGTGCGCGGCGGCGACGACTCCGAGCGCGAGATTGTCGTTGGCGGCGAAGACGGCGGTCGGACGGGACGCGGAGCGGAAGAGCCGGTTCCCGGCCTCCTCGCCGTCCTCGATGCCGAACGTCGTTTCGACGATCCACTCGGGCACTTCCGCGATTCCCGCTTCCCGGAGCGCCTTTCGCGCCCCGGCCAGACGACCGACGGCGGTGGACGCGAATAACGGGCCCGACAGGACGGCGATGTCGGTGTGCCCGAGGTCGATCAGATGGCGGGTGGCGAGATAACCGCCCGCCTCGTCGTCGCCGACCGAGGAGGGGCTGATTCCGTCGGTTCTGAGCACGAGAGCGTGGGGCACGCCGCGCTCCCGTAGCTCGCGCGGCAGGGGGTCGTCGCGCCGGCTCGAGGCGACGATCAGGCCGTCCACGTTCCGTGCAAGCAGCGTCCTCGCCGCGTCGGACTCGTCGGCGGGGTTGTCCCCCGTCGTGGCGACGACCGTGAAGTAGCCGAGGCGGGTCGCGGCTCGGCTGATCGCCTCGTACATCAAGGCCATGACGGTGTCGCTCAACCGTGGGACGAGGACGCCGATCGTCGCGGTCTGCCCGCGGCGCAGGCCGGAGGCGAAGGTGTTGCGCCGGTAGCCCAGTTGATCGGCGACCGCCCGCACTCGTTCGGCGGTCGCGGAGCGGGACGGCGGCACGCGATCGTCGAGCACTCGGCTGACGGTCGAGGTGCTCACACCCGCTGCGTCCGCCACTTCACGCAGCGTCACGACGTGCTTACCGTCCCGCGCCCGCTGGGGCGCGCTCCCATTGGCTTCCATGGTCTTCCTCTCTACCGCCTCGGCCCGGTCCTCCGCGCGTGAGGTAAGGCCTGATCACATCCGATTCGGAACGTGACCCTTGACACAGACACGATCGTATCGCACTATGAAATCGTTCACGGGAACGTTCCCGGGAACGTTTGCAAAAGTCTCCTTCGATGGAAAAGAGCGATCATGAGCACACTCGACCTCCGCGGCCTCACCCCGGCGCCGGTGACACCCTTCACCCGTGACGGCGACGTCGACTACGACGCCATCCAGCGCCTCGGCTCGTGGCTCGGCAGTGTCGACGGCGTCAAGGGCCTGGTCGTGCTCGGACACGCCGGCGAGGGCACCTTCCTCACCCAGGACGAGCAGGTTCGCGTCATCGCCGCTTTCAAGGACTCCGTCGACGGCCGGCTGCCGATCATCGCCGGCATCACCGGCGAAGGCACCGCGGTCTCCGTGGAGGAGGCTCGCCGCGCGGTCGACGCGGGCGCCTCGGCCGGCCTGGTGTACCCCTCCCACGGATGGCTGCGGTTCGGTTACCAGGACGGCGCCCCGCAGGATCGGTACAAGGCGATTCACGAAGGGTCCGGGCTGCCACTGATCCTGTTCCAGTACCCCGACGCCACCAAGGCCACGTACAACCTGGACACCCAGCTCGAGATCGCCGCCCAGCCCGGCGTGTTCGCCACCAAGAACGGCGTGCGGAACATGCGCCGCTGGGACCGCGAGATCCCGGTCCTGCGCCGCGAGAACCCCGACCTGCAGATCCTGAGCTGCCACGACGAGTACCTGCTGCACACCATCTTCGACGTCGACGGCCTGCTGGTCGGCTACGGCGGACTCGCGCCCGAGCCGCTGGTCGAACTCATCGCGGCAGGCAAGGCCAAGGACTACCCCGCGGCCCGGGCGATCCACGACCGCCTCCTGCCGGTGACGGCGAACGTCTACCACCGCGGCTCGCACATGGAAGGCACCGTCGCCCTCAAGGAAGGACTCGTCGCCCGCGGAATCCTCGAACACGCCACCGTGCGCTCACCGCTGCTGCCGCTGGCCGAGGGCGCAGGTGCCGAAATCGCCGCTGCGCTGCAGTCGGCCGAGCTGACCTCGGTCGTCGCCCACGCCTGACCCCGCTCGACCCGTCACTTCGGATTCACCGAATCCGCCGCACGCGGTGCCACCGCGTCGCGTGCCGGTTCTGCCGCCCGGCCCGGACACCCCGGGCCGGCCGGCACCGCCCGCAGCAGACCCGGCCCACTCCCGGCCGCAGGTTCCGTTCGCCCCTTCCGAGCCGGCAGCGTCGGATGACCCTCGTCAGTTGCGCCACACTCCTCGTCTGCGGTTCGAACACCAGAAAGTAGGCTCATCGATGAGTACATCAGCCGATCCCGTCGGAGGCGGTTCAGTGGTCGCAGACACCCCTCCGCCGCCCGGAGGTCGCGTCCGGCCCCAGCGCCGGTACTGGGTTCGGACCCTGGCCATGGCCGGTCCTGCGTTCATCGCCGGAGCGTGGCAGTTCGGGCCCGGCAACCTCGCCAGTGCCGTCAAGGCCGGCAGCGAGTACAGCTACTCCCTGATCTGGGTGATCGCCGTCTCGACGATCTTCATGCTCGTCTACGCCGACATGAGCGTCCGCCTCGGCATCCGCACCCCCGCGTCCATGATCAGCTCGGTCAAGGACATCCTGGGCCGACGTGTCGGCGTCTCCGCCGGCGTCGGAGTCTTCATCATCACCCTGTGTTTCTCCGTGGGCAACGCCGTCGGATCCGGCCTGGGACTGTCGATGGTCTTCGGCGGGTCCCCGATAGTGTGGTCCGCTGTCTGCACAGTCTTCGTCGGACTGATCCTGTTGTTCCGCAACGTCTATCGAACCGTCGAACGCGTCCTGCTGGTGATCGTCGCCCTCCTCGCAGCCACCTTCGTCTTCAGCGCCGTAATCGCCCAGCCCGACTGGTTCCAGGCCGTGCACGGACTCGTCCCGAGCATCCCGCCGGGTGGACAACTGCTCGTCGTCGCCCTCGTCGGCACCAACTTCTCCCTCAACGCAGCTTTCTTCACTTCCTACGGCACCCACGAACGTAAGCGCACCGCAGCCGAATACCGGCAAACCACCATCGCCGACACCATCCCGGGCATCGTCGCACCCGGCATCATGACCTCGCTCGTGATCATCGTCGCCGCCGCCGTCCTCGGCCGCCAGAACACCGAAGCAACCACCCTCGCAGGCCTGGCGAAGATCTTCGAACCCATCGCCGGCCCGATCGGATCGACGATCTTCGCGCTCGGGCTGTCCGGGGCCGCGTTCTCCGCGATGGTCGCCAACGCCACCGCCGGAGGCACCATGCTCTCCGACGCGCTCGGCAAAGGACCGTCCCCCAGCACACCGACAGCCAAACGCACCAGCGCCGTGATCCTCGGCTTCGGACTCATGATCACGATCCTGTTCACGAAATCCCCTGTCCAGCTGATCATCTTCGCCCAGGCACTGACCGTGCTGATCGCACCGTTCCTCGGACTCCTGCTCTTCGTGATGAGCAACAACTCCCAGCTGATGGGCAACCTCCGCAACACCTGGTGGAAGAACATCATCGGCGCTCTGGGATTCCTCTCGATCCTGTCCCTGTCCGGCCTGCTGATCTACGAACTGCTCGGCTGACGCCGACATGGGGCGGCACACTGCGCACCGCAGTGTGCCGCTCGACTGCGGCATCCACCCCCTGAGGCAACCCCGAGGAATCAGAACCCATGCCACTCTTCGTCGTCGACTACACCTACTCAGCCCAAACCGCCGCAGGCCGTGACACGTACCGATCCGAACATCGAGCATGGCTCTCCGAACTGGTCGACCGCCGGACAGTCATCGCCTGCGGTCCGTACGCCGATGACAGCGGTGCCTTCATCCTCGTCGAGTCCGATACGACCGACACGGTCGCACAGCTTTTTACCCACGATCCCTTCGTCATCCACGGCCTGGTACCGGAACATCGCATCGTCGAGTGGACGCCGGTCATGGGTCGTCTCTAGAACTGGGACAGGGCACGATTCGGGGTCGATCACGGTGTGTTCGACACGTAGCTGGGGTCGTAGAGTTCGTCGACGGTGGGCAGTTCGTCGTGGACCGTCCCGTACTTGTCGGTGAGGTCGAGCCAGGTCTGCAGGCCTTGCTTGTCGACGAGTCCGTCGGTCGAGTAGTCCGGCATCGCGAACTCGTAGGCGTCCTTGGCGGCGTCGTAGCTGATCTGGCTGTCGTTCATCAGGATCGAGACGGCTTCGTCGGGATGATCGACGACCCACCGGGCGCTTTCCTTGTACGCCGACAGGAATGCGCGGAATTCGTTCGGATTGGGTGTGAGGACTCGCTCACTGGCGGCGAACACCTGTGGGGTGAGCTTCGGGAACACGTCACGGAACTCGATGATCTTCCGTGCGCCCTCCGTACTTGCGGCGAGGGAGTATGGGGGAACGAGGCTGGCGCCGTCGACCTGCCCGGCCGAGAGGGCAGCCACCTGGGTGGCGAGGGGTCCGGAAGCGATGTAGGCCACGGTCGATGGATCTACCCCCATCGCCGCGAACAGGCCTTTGGCCAGGGTTTCTCCGCTGCCAGGTCCGCCGGTCGCGAGCTTGCGGCCGGCAAACTGTCCGATGGAGTCGATGCCCGGCTTGCTGTACAGCAAGTACTGCTGCTCGGTGAGGAGATTGGCGATGATCTTCAGATCCGAACCCGATGCCCGGGAGGAGATCACGCCTTCGGTGAGCATGGCCGCGACGTTGGCCTGCCCACTCGCCACCGCCGCGGTTGCCTCTGCTGTGCTCTTCACCCTGATGACCTCGACGTCGATGCCGTTCTTGTCGAAGATCCCCTGCTCGATACCGGCGGTCACGGCGAGAAACGAGCTACCGGTGATCGACGACGCCAGCTTGATCGTGGTACGGCCGTTCGCCGCGGACAACTCCGTGCTGTTGGCACAGCTGGCGACGAGGGCGAGCAACCCGGCACACGCTCCCGCCAGCAGCGCGCGTCGCTTCATCGCTGTCCTGCCGAGGACGCGTGTAGTTGCCTCAGCAGGTGCGCTCGCCGGGCCGAGCGCGTGGGCACGTCCGGTTGACGCCGGCGGGTACCTCTCATGCATCTGACGGTGTGGTGAGCTTGCCGAATCTGCTCCAGTGCTGTGCTCATGTGCCTTGGGACTCCTCATACGTGCGCGCTGTTGGCAGTTGGGCAGCGCTGGACACGTGCCGGATGAACCGCCGATCAGCGCATCGGTGGCGGAATGCGACGGTAGGTCGCGAGGTCGATCACGCGATTGTGGTGTCTCGCCAGGGTGCGAGTTTCTTTTCTACGACCTTGAGAAGCCCCATCATCACGACCGAGATGACGACCATGATCATGACTGCGGCAAGGTATCGAGAGGTGTTGAAGACCTCCGCGTCGGCGCGGATGCGGTAGCCGATGCCTTCGGTTGCTGCAATGTACTCGCCGACGACCACAGCGATCATTCCCTTGCCGATCGCGAGTCGAACACCGGTGATGAAGAAAGGAATCACGGAGGGAAAGGTGACATCTTTGTAGATCGACAGTCCGCTGGCGCCGAAGGAGCGGGCCGCGCGCAGCAGCACAGGATCGACGGTTCGCACGCCTTCGATCATGTTGATGATGACCGGGAAGATTGCGAGGATCGCGACGTTGGCGATCTTCGATCCCATGCCGAGACCGAACCAGATCACCAGCAGGGGGGTGAGGACGAGGATCGGGGTCGAGTACAGGGCGTTGATGATCGGGTCGAAGGCGTGGTTGAGGCGGCGATTCGAGCCGAGGAGCAGTCCGATCGGGACGCCGAGACCCAGGGCTATCGCCATGCCGATGGCAAACTCGATACCGCTCACCCGCAGATCTGACCAGAGCGGGCCTTCCGTCAAAGACGTGAATCCACCCCAGATCTCGCTCGGTGAGCTGAAGAACAGCGGGTTCCACAGGCCCATCCTGCCCAGTATTTCCCAGACCACGAGAATGATGACGACTGTGCCGATCGGCAACCAGTAGCGTTCGTAACGGCGCCAGGTGCTGGGCTGCCGTGCGGGTGTCGGGTCCTTCTGCGACCGGTCGGATCGGTTGGCTGCTGTCGTGGTCATCGGGTAGGTCCTTCTTCTTCACGTGCGCGGGTCTCGTTGACCTCTTGCCGAAGGTGCATCCAGAGTTGCTTGCGGTAGGCCTCATAACGGGCCGGGTAGTCGTCACTGTCTTCGTCGGGGAGGTCGACGGTGACGGCTTCGCGGATCCGGCCGGGGCCGGCGGTCATCAGCAGGATTCGGTTGGACAGCTGCAGCGCTTCGTCGAGGTTGTGGGTGACGAAGACGACCGTCCGCTGCTCCTCTTGGACAAGGGCGCGAACATCTTCCCTCAAGATCTCGGCGTTCTGCGCATCGAGCGCGCCGAAAGGTTCGTCCATCAGCAGAATTTGCGGTTGCACGGCAAAGGCGCGGGCGAGTCCGACTCGTTGCTGCATGCCTCCCGAAAGGTGCCGAGGGTACAACTTCGACGATCGGTCCAGGCCGACCTTCTTCAGGTACTCGTGCGCGATGTCATACCGCTCCTTCTTCGCCAGATCTTTGCGGCGGTACCGCAATCCGAGCTCGACGTTGTCGAGCACGGTCTTCCATGGCATCAGCGCGAAGTTCTGGAACACCATCGAGCGCGAGGGCTCGCCTGGTAGTGGCCTTTGCCCATTGACCCGCACGCTTCCTGCGAGTGGTTGCGCCATTCCGTCGAGCAGGGTCAGCAGGGTGCTCTTACCGCAACCGCTGGGCCCGATGATCGAGATGAAGTCGCCGGCGCGGCCGTCGAAGCTGACGTTGTCGATGATCGTCTCGGCCCCGTAGCCGAAGACCACGGAATCGACTTCCAGGATCGGCGGAACACTGCGGTCGGTAGTGGCCACGCGCGTTGATGCTGCTGCGTGGATTTTCGTCGGTGCAGTCATTGGTTCTCCAAGTTGGTCTCCATGCCGGCGCATCGGCTCGGCAGGATGGTCAGATCGGACCATCAGGTCCCGCAGATCTGAGGGCTTCGCGAATACTCGGGGAGTGTGCGGAGGTGTCATGGCCGGGGAACAGGCTAGGGCGCGGTTTGTGCGTATGTCGGGTCGTAGAGGTCGTCGACGGTGGGCAGTTCGTCGTGGATCGTCCCGTATTTGTCGGTGAGGTCGAGCCAGGTCTGCAGGCCTTGCTTGTCGACGAGCCCGTCGGTCGAGTAATCCGGCTTCGCGAAGTCGTAGGCGTCCTTGGCAGCGTCGTAGCTGATCTGGCTGTCATTCATCAGGATGGAGATGGCTTCGTCGGGGTGGTCGACGACCCACCGGGCGCTTTCCTTGTACGCCGACAGGAAAGCGCGGAATTCGTCCGGGTTGGGTGTGAGGACTCGCTCACTGGCGGCGAACACCTGCGGGGTGAGCTTCGGGAGGATGTCGCGGTACTCCACGATCTCCTTCGACCCCGATTCTGCCGCGGTCAGATCATAGGGCGGGACGAGGCCGGCGCCGTCGACCTGCCCGGCGACCAGTGCAGCCATCTGGGTCGACGCCGCACCGGACGGAATGTATTGCACGCTTGCCGGATCCACCCCTGATCGTTCGAAGAGTCCCTTGGCGAGGATCTCGGTGCCGCTGCCCGGTCCGACGATGGCCAAGCTGCGGCCGGCGAACTGTTCGATGGAGTCGATGTCCGGCTTGCTGTACAGGATGTGCTGATCCTCGGTGAGGAGGTTGGCGATGATCTTCAGGTCCGAACCCGATGCCCGGGAGGAGATCACGCCTTCGGTGAGCATGGCCGCGACGTTGGCCTGCCCACTCGCCACCGCCGCGGCTCCCTCGGCGGTGCTCTTGACCTTGATGACCTCCACGTCGATGCCGTTCTTGTCGAAGATCCCCTGCTCGATACCGGCGGTGACGGCGAGGAACGAGCTACCGGTGATCGACGACGCCAGCTTGATGGTCGTGCGGCCGTTCGCCGCGGACAACTCCGTGCTGTTCGCGCAGCCGACGACGAGGGCGAGCAGTCCGGCACAGGTACCCGCGAGCAGCGCGCGTCGTTTCATCGCTGTCCCACCGCTGACGGATCCGCGGGCTGGGAGTCGGCGGCGTCGACGGCGGCCGGTGCGGGGTCGCTGAACAGGCGTCCGCCGCGGGCCAGGTCGTGGTCTTCGATCTCGAAGAAGGTGATCCGGACCCCCTCAGGGGCGATACCGAAGGCGTCGACGGCAGCCTGGGTGATTCCCTGGACGAACTGACGACGCTGGTCAAGGGTGCGGCCTCGGAAGATTTCGACGGTGATGTTAGGCATTTCGGGGTCCCCTTCAGAGTGCGGTGGTTGCGGATTCGAGTTCGGTCGGCGAACTCGGGAAGTGGGGTGTGCGTGTGGATTCGGCCAGCACCTCGCGGACGTTCGTGCAGTGCTCGAGGTTGCGCAGCCGGGCGAGCAGTTCGGTGCCGTCCCAGACGACTCCGGGGACGGCCATGCATTCGGCGAACTTGCCGTCGAGCTCACTGTCGGTGAGCGGGTCGTGGGTGTAGCCGTGCGGCATGTCTCCACGTGCGTGCACCGTCTCGCCGTTCTTGGTAGTGATTTGTACTGTTGCGTACCATTTTTCGTACTCACCGGGCCCGACGGGAGGGGTCGTGGATTCACAGGTGTCGACCAGCGGGACGAGGTGTTGGATCTTCTCGTCGATCACATGGGTGTCGGTGAAGGTATCGAGCCCGAGCCGGCCGTCGACCAGTGCTGCCGCCACCGTGTATTCCATGCTGAACTTCGCCTGGTTTCCCGTGGTCGGGCGATGATGGATTGGCCCGGTCAAGCCGGTGGGCTGCACGGTGACCTTGATCGCCGCGACATCTCGGGTGTTCAGTCCCGCCTTGGCGAGATCGACTGCGGCATCGCCCGCGGGGTGGACGGCATAGCACGCCGGGTACCGCTTGACGTTGAGGCCACGGGTAGTGACTGTCCACCGTTCTCCGAGCACCGACTCGACCTTCGACAGGTCCGAGTCGACACCGAACAGGTGGAAGAACCCGATCGGGGCTTCGAGCTGATCCGGGTCGGCGTCGATACCTGCCGCCACGAAGCGGGCGGCGAGCAGACCGTTCATAGCCGCCATTCCCGCATGGACCGGCTTGACGCTGAACCCGCAGTTCTGCCGGCTTCCCGCCGCCATGGAGGCGGCGATTCCCAGCGCAGACTGGATCTCGCGGATGGTCAGGCCCTCGAGCCGTGCCACTGCGGCAGCGACACCGAGCACGCCGACAGTTTCGGTCGCGTGCCATCCGTGAGCCCAATGCGGCCGGACCGGCAGTGCTTCGGACACTGCGCACATCACCTGATGGCCTACGACGTAGGCCTCGAGCATCGCACTGCCGGACAGCCGGTTCTCCTCACCACTGGCGAGGATCGCCGGCACCAGCACCACGCTCGGGTGCCCGTTGACATCGGACAGGTGGTCGTCGAAGTCCAGTGCATGACCCGCCGTGCCGTTGATCAGTGCGGCGTGCGCGGCGGAGACACGCTCCCCGCTGGTCAACAGGGTGGCTGCGCGGTTCGACGATCCGCCCTCGGGAACCATCACACTCTTCGCCGCGGACACCACCGGCTCGTGTGCACCGGCGACCGCGACGCCCACGGTGTCGACGAAGGCCCGAACCGCCATCCGAGCGGCCTCGGCATCGAGTGGATGCGTCGGTGCGGCCGCGACGAACTCGGCAATCTGACGGGTAACGGGAGGGATCATCGGGTGCCTCCGGCGACCGGCTGAACAGCCGGGCTGCGGTCGAGCGCGGAGTGCAGCACCGACGCCGCACCCGACATCAGCCGCGCCTGTGACGCCAAGAGGAAGGTTGCGCCGAACTCGGCTGCCGCGGCAGCGTCGGTCGGGGAACTGGCTGACATTCCGATGGCCTTCCCACTGGTACGAACGGTGTCGATGATCCGGTCGATCGCCGACTGGACCTCCGGATGATCGCTGCGACCGATGTGGCCCATCGAGGCGGCGAGATCCTGGGCGCCGACGAGAACGATCCGGACCTCGTCGATCGCGATCAGATCGGGCAGCGAGGCGATCCCGTCCAAGGATTCGATGTGGACGATCAGGGACACCGACTCGGCCACGTGCCGGAACTGTTGGTAGCCACCCGGGTAGTGCCCGAAGCGGTTTGCCCTGGACCGTCCGATGCCGCGGGTCCCGCGGGGGGCGAACCGGGCGCAGTCGAGGATCTTCTCTACTTGCTGCGCGGTGTCGACGTGGGCGAGTTGGAAGTGCGCTATTCCGAGGTCGAGGCAGTTCGCAACCAGTTCGGGTGAGTGTGGAACCCGGGCGATGACGGTGGCCTCGGTGAGCTCGCACGCCCGCACGATGTTTTCGACGGTGTTCCAGTCGGGGTTGCTGTGCTCGAAATCGATCGCGATCGCGGCGAACCCGTTGTGCGCGAGAAACTCCGCGGTTCCGGGCGTGGGGAAGTCGAGGGTGACGGCGGTGACGTGACCGTCGAGATCGTGTCGGTGCTGCAGGGTGTGCATGAGAGTCAGGCCTTGTTGCGGAACGGGTGCAGCAGCAGACCGGCGCTGGGCCAGTCGGCGCTCAGAACCTGGCCCTTGTCAGAGTCGGTCACGATGAGCTGCTTGTCCGGTGAGATCGCGACGTTGGTGTACTTCGTGCCTTCACCCGGTGCGATGATGTCGAGAAGCTTGCCGTCGGGACCGTAGACCTGCAGGTCGCCCGGCGCGGTACCGGTGATGGCACCGATCACCATGTTGCCGTCGACATCCCAGGCGAATCCGTCCGGGCGGCCGTGAGCGAGTTGGACGAAAAGCTCGGGGGTACCGAGCTTGCCTCCGGGAGCGAACGGGAATCGCAGGATGCGGCCCTCGGCGCCCTGAGCGACGTACATGGCGTCGTCCTCGCGGCCGAATCCGATTCCGTTCGGGTACCACGCAGTCGACGTCAGGAGCTCGGATTCGCCTGTGGTGACATCGATCCGCCACAGCCGGCCGTCGTCCCGTCGCGGGCCGCGGCTCGGGTCGGTGACATACAGGAATCCGTCGGGTCCGAAGCAGAGATCATTCGGGAAGCACGGGTCGGTCGAGATGGTCCGAACCAGGCCTTCGGGGCTGATCGCCTGAACGCCACCCGTCACACCCGGCCACCGGTGGGCAGGGAACTGGCCGGCGTTCTGCGCGACATAGATGCTGCCGTCGGCACCCTCGGTCGCGCCGTTCGGTCCGGCACCGGTCAAACCCAACGTGGAGGTCTCGCCGTCCCGGACGAGGTACACGCGGCCTCGGTCGATGGAGGTGAAGACGATGTCACCGGCCTGAGTGAAAACTGGCCCTTCGGTGAACCCGACATCGGTTGCAATGGTATGAAATTCCACGAGATCTCCTGTGATGTGAAGCCCAGCTACGTCTCACTGGTGCTGCACCTCACACTATTTTCGAGTTCCCTTCGGTACAACCGGCATTGGGCGATAGCTGCATCGGAAATTCCGATAGTTTGTCAGCTGGCGCGGCGGCGGAGTTCGGCACGACCCAGCCGTGCGTTGTGCAGCAAGGTGCGCACCGCCGGTGTCTCGAAGGTCGGGCTCCACGCGAGTTGCAGCGCGACCTTGCGCACCGCCCCAGACAAGGGGACGAAGACGACGTCGTCGCGGGATCTGTCCCGGAACGACTCGGGTTGAACCGACACCCCCAGACCCGCACCGATGAAAGCCATCTGGGTTTGCATGTCGGAGCCCTCGATCATCTGGCTGGGCACACAGTCGTGCTGGTGGCACGTCGAGATGAGCTGGTCGTAGAAACTGGGGTTACGACCCCGGGGCCAGAACACGAAGGGTTCACCGTTGAGGTCGGAAAGGGACAGCGTGTCAGCCTGCGCGAGGCAATGATCCGAGGGCAAGACGGCCCACAGCGCCTCTTCCATCAGCGTTTCGACACGCAAGCCGCGGCGCCTGACGAGGCCGCGCACGAACCCGACGTCGAGCTCACCGGCGACGAGCTTGCGTACCTGCGCCTCGGTCGAAAGGGTGTGAATGCTCACGGCGAGATCGGGGGACGCTCGAATCAGTCGCCGCAGGATCAGGGGGACGGCCCGGTGCAACGCCGGCCCGACCGCTCCGACTCGCAACTCCCCCGATTGTCCCATCGCGTGCTTGCGGACGACCTCTTCGAGTCGGCTCAACTCGGCGATCGTGGTTCGGGCTCCCGCCAGCAGCGCTTCCCCTGCGGAGGTGAGGCGCACGCTGCGGCTCGATCGCAGGAACAGTTCGGCATCGAGATGCTTCTCGAGCAGGCGGACCTGTTCACTGATCGTGGACTGGGCGACACCCAGCCGTGCGGCCGCCTTGCTGAATTGCTCGTCCTCGGCCACCGCTATGAAATATCGCAACTGCCGCAACTCCATTGACCGTTCCTTCCTCTCTGCGCTCTCCAGGTACCGGGCAGCCCTTCTGGCTCGTGCCCAGTACCTGGAGGGATCGGAACGGTCTTGGGGAACCGGGTGGTGGAGGACTGCGGCCGCTATTTCTTCTCGACGAGACGGTGCTGCCCGGCGGAGGGTGCGCTGCCGTCGGAAGCGGACGGCCCGTTCTCCGGAGCCCCCGACGACTCGGATGAGACGGCGCCATCCCCTTCGCGCCTGGCTCGCGCGCGGAACAAGCTGACCACGGAGTAGCAGATGATCGCGGCGACCAGCAGAAGGATCGTGAGCGAACCCGGTCTGGTCACGAAGATGTCGAAGCTGCCTCCGGAGAGGATGAGCGACTGACGCAACGCCGATTCGAGGATTTCCCCGAGGATGAATGCGAGGACCATAGGCCCGAGCGGGAACCCCCACAGCCGCATCAGATATCCCACGACGCCGAACGTGATGGCCACCCACATGCTCCAGGTGTTGTTGTCGATCGTGTAGAGGCCGATGAGGCTGACCGCGACGATCAGCGGGGCAAGCACGCTGAACTTCAACCGCAGGATCTGCACGAAGACACCGATCAGCGGCAGGCTCAGGATCAGCAGGACGACGTTGCCGATGTACATCGAGGCGATGACGCCCCAGAACACGTCCGGGTGCTCGTCGACCAGTTGCGGCCCGGGCGTGATCCCGTGTACGAGCAGGACGCTGAACAGTAGGGACACCGTGACATTGAATGGGATTCCCAGACTCAGCAGCGGCACGAACGCCGACGTCGAGGAGGCATTGTTCGCAGTCTCCGGCCCGGCGACACCCTCGATCGCTCCCTTTCCGAACTCTTCGGGATGCTTGGCGACCCGGCGTTCGACGCCGTAGCTGACCAGCGAGGACACGAGACCACCGCCGCCGGGGACCAGCCCGACGAGCGTGCCGAGAACGGAGCCCCGGCCGATCGCCCCGCGGCTGCGCCGCAGATCCGCCCGGGAGGGGAAGACCCGGCCGATTTTGGTGGTGACCGTATCGCCGTCCTCCTGGGACCCTGGGCGCAGGTTGTAGAGCACCTCACCGATACCGAACAGTCCGAGCACAATCGCGACGACGTCGAAGCCGTCGACCAGTTGCAGGGAATCACCACTGAACCGCACGGCGCCGGAGATCGGATCCAGGCCAACAGTGGCGAGGAACAGCCCCGCGCCGGCGGCGACCATGGCCTTGGAGAATGAACCCCCGCCCAGGTACGCGATGAGCATCAGCCCGAATATCGCGAGGGTCGCGTATTCCGGTGGGCCGAGATGAAGCGCCAGGTCGGCCAGTGCCGGGGCGAAGAAGGTGAGCCCGACGAGGGCGACCGTCGCACCGACGAAGGACCCGATCGCGGAAATCCCCAGAGCCGGTCCGGCGCGGCCTCGGCGGGCCATTTCGTACCCGTCGATTGCCGTGACCACCGACGCCGCCTCTCCCGGAAGCCGCAGCAACACCGAAGTGACGGTGCCGCCGTACATTACGCCGGCGTAGACGCCGGCGAGGAGGATGATCGCCGTCGCCGGCGACATCGCGTAGGTGAAGGGGATGAGGATGGAAATGGTGGTGATCGGGCCCAGCCCGGGAAGCACCCCGACGACGATGCCGAGAATGCAGCCGAGGAGCACCGCGAGAAGGTTGATGGGCTCGAACGCAACGCCGAACCCGTGGAGGATCGCATCCATGGTGACTGTCCTTCGATTACGGAATCGCCGTCAGCGGCGCCGGGAACGGCGTCGAGATGAGGACTCCGAAAAGCAGATAGAGCGCTGCGGTGCCGAGCACTGTCCAGATCACCACGGAACGCCAGGGGAGTTTGCCGAGCAGTCGGGTCCAGAGCGCGAACACCGCGATCAGCGCCACGATGACGCTGACGAAGCTGAACAGCAGCACGAACACGATTGCCAGCGCGACACCGAACGCGGGCCGAGCCGATCCTCGCAATGATTCGACGCGCTCCCCCAGTGCCGTCTGGACGATGGTGGCCACACCGGCCGCCGTCATCAATGCACCTGCGGCCAGCGGCCACAACCCGGGCCCAGGCTTGCCGAGCGTCCCCACTCCGAGGTCGATCGCAAGCCATATCGCGATCACCCCCAGCAGGGTCACCCCGACATGGACGAGCAGGGACGCCTTCAGACCGAACAGATCCTTCGACACCTCGACCTCGCGCGGCTCATCGAGGGAAGCCACGACATCGTTGTGCTCGCGCCGTTCGGCTTCTTCGATCCGATCAGATGAGTCCAGCTTCATGGAGCACCTCTCCTGTCTCGGAGTACTCACGGGCAATGTCCGCGCGGTACTCCTCCGGGCTCCCGAAATTGGGGACTGCGCCGGTCAATTCGATCTGCTTTCGGATCTCCGGGTCTTCGAGGGCATCCCGGATCGAGTTGGATATCTCGCGTAGGTAGGGCTCGGGGAGATCTTTCGGAGCGATAAATCCTGACGTGATGTCCGTCGCGACGTCGTATCCGGATTCTTTCAGGGTGGGCACGGAGGCGTACTCGGCACCCTTCACGCTGCCGAGGTTGGCGAGAATCCGGAGGTCGCCGGAGCGAACCGAGGCGGCGAAACCGGATGGAGAGCCGGCTGCCCCCTCGACGTTTCCGCCGAGCAGGGCGGTCACCGCCTCGGCGCTGCTTTCGAACGGAACCTGGGTCGTTTCGATGGCTGCTGCTGCATCCAGCTTCTCCATGGCCAGGTTGGCTGGATTTCCGGCGCCGGTCGAGGCGTATCGGAACGAGCCCGGATCTTCTCGCACGCTCGCGATCATGTCGCCCACCGTCTGCCAGGGCGAGTCTGCCGGCACAGCCAGCACGATCGGTGCCACCGCGACACGGGCGACCGGCGTCACATCGTCAAATGAGTAGACGGTGCGACCGTAGTGCGGCTGCACCGTCAGCGGCCCGCCGGCAATGAACCCGAGGGTGTACCCGTCAGGGCTCGCAGCAACGACTCGGGTGGTGCCGATCGTTCCAGCACCGCCGGGTTGGTTGAGCACCACCAGTGGTTCGTCACCGAGACCTTCGGCCACCGGCTGTGACAGCGAGCGGACCATCTGGTCCGTCGCACCACCGGCCTCGTAGGGAACGACTACCTCGATCGTGTCCGAGGGATACTTCCCCGCGTCGACCGGACCCGAGCCGGAGGCCCCACCCGGGCCGACAGAACACGCCGTCGACACGGCGGCGACCGTGGCGAGCGTCGCCCACGACAGGACCGCGTGAGATGCGCGCGGTCGTTGGTGTATTCCGAGCATGCGAACTCCGTTGTTCGTCAGATTGAACCGTAAGCTCAGCTGTAGCGCTTACGGAAGAGGGGACGCAACTGATCGATGGGGGCACCCTCGATGATCATCTTGGCCATCGTCTGCTCGGCTTCCGCAATTCTCTCGACCTCACTGATTACGTACTCCGCATGCTCGAACGGCACCACGCATACACCGGAGTCGTCGGCGACGATCAGGTCGCCAGGTTCCACCCGAACGTCGTATAACGTGACCGGCCCATTCATCTCGATGGCCTCGATCCGGAACTTTCCGGTAATCGGGGTCACGCCGCTGCTCCACACCGGGTACCCCATGTCGCGGATCGATCCGGCGTCGCGGATTGCGCCGTACACGATGCTGCCGGCGAGACCGCGCGATTTCGCAACGGTGCAGGACTGCGCGCCCATGTTGGACACCGAAAGGTCTCCGGCGGTGTCGGTCACCAGGACGTCGCCTGCCTCGGCCAGGTAGTAGATGTCGCGCGTGGACATGCGAATGAAGTCCTTGTCCACATAACCCTGGGTCGGCGTCTTGCGCTCGACGAGATTGCGGATGGTCACCGCGGGGCCCACGATCTGCTGCCCGGGAGCCAGTGGCTTGAGGAACGAGGCGGGGACCGCACCGATGATGCCGAGTGAGTCGAGCACGTCCGACACCGACGTCGTCAGGTCCTCGATTGCGAGGTAGCGGTCGACGACCTCCTTCGGCACGCGATCGAACTTGATTTTCTTGATCCGCTCGCGATCGACGAGGCCCCAGATACGGCCTTCTGCAAGGTATTCGTCGTACTCGCTCGCGAGAGTTTCCGTCGTAGTCATTGAGATATCTGTCCCTTCAGCGGTTGGCTCGCCCAGTTGGCTCGATCACTTCAACCAGACGATGTGAGCGTAAGAGCACAGGATTCATAAAACAATGCCAGATTTAGGCATGGATTTATTATTAAAATCTATATGTCTGGTCGGCCGACTCCGCCACAATCGAGGCATGATGAACATCCGCGACCTGCAGTACCTCACGGTGCTGGCCGACGAACTGAGCTTCAGCCGCGCTGCGGATCGGCTGAATATCTCCCAGCCCACCCTCAGCCAAACCGTGAGAAAGCTCGAACGGCTCATCGGCGGTCCGCTGGTGGAACGGACAACCCGGCGGAGTCGGCTGACGCCGGCCGGTGAGACCCTGGTCGAAGGATCCCGGCAGCTACTGGCAGATCTCGTCCGACTCGAACAGGTCACCCGCGACGCCGCCGCCGGACGAACCGCGGCGCTGAGAATCGGCGCGGTGAACCCAGCAATGCGGCTGCTCATGCCCCGAATCCTGTCGTCCGTTCGCGCCGAGGTCCCCGATGTGCGGATGACACTGCACCCCATGAACAGTCACGCACAACTCCGCCAGCTCATCGACGGTCAGCTCGAAGCCGGAATACTTCGCAGCCCCACCACCCCACCGGGTCTCGCGGTCGACACCCTCATGAACGAGCCGCTCTACGCGGCCGTCACCAGCTCCCACCCACTGGCAACTCGCGGCCTCGCCTCCATTGCAGACCTCAACGACGAGGACTTCATCATGGCCCCACGCGACCGGAACCCAGCCTTCTACGACGAACTACTCCGCCTCGTCACCGACAGTCAGTGCTCACCTCGAAGAATCGTCGAAGCCGACGACATGTGGGCTCAACTCGCAATGATCGGCGCCGGCGCCGGGGTGGCCGTACTGCCACTATTGTTCGTCGATCACACCCGAGACGACATCACATTCCTCCCCCTCGACAGGAAACTGGGACTAGGGCTCCCTCTGGTACTCGTCTACGCACCGAACTCACCGACGGCCGCACTCACTGCAGTTCGCCGGGCCGCTCGAGCAGAAGCAGAACACCTCCTCGAAGCCAGTTCGCGGCAGTCAACCGAACCGTAGGCCCGGCCTATGGCTTGCTCGGCAGCCGGGCGGCGTCATTGAGAGCAGGGTCGCGCCGCGTTAATCAAACACCACGCCCACAGGTCGCAATCTCGAATAGGCCTTGTTCACAAGGGATCTCGAATGCACCAGAGAGAATGCGTTGTTTTCACAGCGTCGGGATACACCTCGAAGGCCCTTGGAGTGGGCCAAGAAGCACACGGCGGAGTGCTACACCTACCTGCCGCGGACCGAAGTACCAAGCCTGAGAGAACTGCAGATGCTCCAGCAGAACACTGCGTTCCACGCAAACACCTGCGGCTTGCCGCGTCACGTACGAACCGTGTGTGCCTGTTCCAGGGTCGGGTAGTCCGTGTATCCGCGGTGGTCGCCGCCGTAGATCCCGATCGGTTCCGGGGCATTGAGCGGGGCGCCTCGGCGGATACGCTCCACGAAATCCGGGTTGGCAAGGAAGCCGCGGCCGAAGGCAATCAGGTCGGCCCCGCGTCGGAGCCAGGCATCTGCGGCACCGACCTTCGTGACATCGTCAGGCCGGCTGAGTGTCGGCGACACCACGAGAGCACTCGGCCACAGGCCCCGGATTCGGTCGTCGAGGTCGGCGTTACCTGCCTCGACGAGGTGCAGGTAGGCCAGCTCCTCCTGTGCCAGCTCCTGAACCAGCGATGTGTAGGTGGTGTGCGGGTCGTGATCGATGACGTCACCGAATCGGTTGCCGGGGGAGATCCGCAGCCCCACTCGATGCGGGCCTATGGCCGCGGCGACCGCTCGTACGACGTCGACCGTCAGCCGGATGCGGCCCTCGTTGGATCCGCCCCAGTTGTCGGTGCGCAGATTGGTGTTCTCGGCGAGGAACTGGTGCAGAAGATAGCCGTTGGCGGCGTGGATCTCGACACCATCCAGTCCCGCTGCCATCGCCCGCTCGGCTGAGCGAGCGAAGTCCTCGACAATGGTCAGGGTCTGGGCTCCGGTGAGCTGCTGCGGGCGGACGGCCAGTCTCCTGCCGTCTGCGGTGTACACCTCCGCCCGGGCGGCGATGGCCGAGGGCGCCACGGGATACACCCCATCAGGCAGGAAGGAGGGGTGGGCGAGACGTCCCGCATGCATCAGCTGCACGAAGATCCGGCCCCCAGCGTCGTGCACCGCATCAGCTACACGAGACCAGCCGCGCCGGTGGGCGTCACTGTGCAGGCCTGGCACGCCGGGTCCGAGTCGGCCGGCCGCGGTGGGGTGGGTGCCCTCGGCGATGATCAGTCCGGCGCTGGCGCGCTGTGCGTAGTAGGTGCTCATCAACGCGCTGGGCGTGCCATCCGAGGCGGCGCGGGATCGAGTCATCGGAGCCATCACGATGCGATTGGGCACGGTAAGGGCGCCCACTGTTGCGCTGTCGAAAAGCGGGGAGTTCACAGTGCCGGGCGCCGAGAGGGAGCCGGATGTCATGCGGTCTTCAGCTCGGCGAGGAGTTCGTAGCTGCGGATGCGGTCCTTGAACTCCCAGGTCTCGGTGAGAACGATGAGTTCGTCGGCCTGCGTGTGCTTGACCAGTTCGTTGAGGCCGTCGCGGACCGTGGCGGGCGAGCCGACGCAGGACGCGCGGAGCATGGCACCGACGGCCGAAGCTTCTTGCGGGGACCACAGCTGGTCGATGTCGTCGACGGGAGGCAGGTTCTGCAGTTCGCCGCGGATCAGGGTGAGGAACTTGCGCTGGAGGGTCGTGAAGATGTGCTGAGCGCTTCGGTCGGTGTCGGCGGCGATGACGTTCACACCGACGACGGCATGCGGCTTGTCCAGGTTCTCGGAGGGGCGGAAGTTCGCACGGTAGATGTCCAGGGCAGCGGACAGCTGATTGGGAGCGAAGTGCGAGGCGAAGACGAAGGGCAGGCCTTCCTTCGCGGCCAGGGCCGCGCCGAAGGTGGAAGAACCGAGGATGTACAGCGGGACGTTGGTGCCCTCGCCGGGGATGGCGCGGACCCGGCGGGTGGGTCCGCCCGGCGCGAGGTAGCGGCGAACCTCGGACACCTGGGCCGGAAAGTCCTCGGCGGTGGCGTCACCGCGGCGCAGTGCCTGGGCGGTCCACGGGTCGGTGCCCGGTGCGCGTCCCAGACCGAGGTCGATGCGTCCTGGGTAGAGGGCGGCGAGGGTGCCGAACTGTTCGGCGACGACGTACGGGGCGTGGTTGGGGAGCATGATGCCGCCGGAGCCGACCTTGATCCGCTCGGTGGCAGCGGCCACCTGTCCGATCAGGACGGAGGTCGCCGCGGAGGCCACGGCGGCCATGTTGTGGTGCTCGGCGATCCAGTAGCGGTGGTAGCCGAACTCCTCTGCCTTGCGGGCAAGTTCGATGGTCTCGTGCAGCGCCTCGGTGGCGGTGCCGCCGTGCCGGATGGGGGCGAGGTTGAGAAGGGAGAGCGGGATATCGCGGAGGTGGTTCATGACTGTGCGAGATTGCCTTTCGCGTGCTGCGGGGAATGCATGGATTGATCGGCGCGGATGCGTGATCACGCCTGGATATGTGCGGGTGACGGTGGTGCAGGTCAGTGGTGCTGACCGAGCTCGGCGAGGTGGTGAGCAGGGGTGGGCTCGTCCTCGTTGCCGGGGCGGGCAATGACGGCCGACGTCGGGCGGCGAGGGAAGGCGGACGCGCGAGCGAATAGGGCGATGAGCAAGGCGACCGCGGTGAGTGCAGCGGCCGCACCGGGTACGGCGGCTACGCCGATGTGATCGAGGACCTGACCGCCGACCAAGGAACCGCCGCCGATGCCGAGGTTGAAGCCGATTATGAACAGCGCGGAGGCGGCGGCCGGCGCCGCGGGCGCTGCTTTGAGTGCGGCGGACTGCAGGAAGGTCGGTAGTGCCGCGTAGGCCAGTCCCCACAGCACAATCAGTGTGATCGTCGCAGGAGTGAACCAGCCGACTGCCCCCAATCCGGTCAGGGCCAGAACCACGATGCCCACGGCGCTCAGCAGGGCGCCCCGCGGGCGCCGGTCCACCAGCATTCCGGCGCACCACACCCCGGCGATGCCCGCGACGCCGAAGGCGAAAAGGACAGGGCTGACCGCGCTCTCGGAGATGCCGGCATCCTGCATGAAGGGGGCGACATAGGTGTAGAGCGTGAAGTGACCCAGCATGACCACGGTGGTCGTGACGGCGATGGCCAGCACTCCGGGGATCCTGAATGCCTTGGCGGCCGACGAGTCGGCGGAGCGCGTGCCAGGAACCTGAGGCAACAGGGCGGGAGCCGCGGCCATCACGAGGACCGCCACCCCAGCCAGGACGACGAAGGCCGCTCGCCAGCTCAGGGCGTTACCCAGTGCCGTACCCAGGGGGACGCCCAGGGACAGGGCTGCGCTGTTACCGGCGTAGACCGTGGCGACGGCGCGGCCGGCGCGGCCGGGAGCGACCATCTGGGTGGCGTAAGCAGCCATCATCGACCAGAGCACACCGTGCACCAGCGCCGCGATGAGCCGGCCGATAATGGCCACGGGAAAGGTGGGGGCGAGGGCCATCAACAGGTTGCTCACGGCGAAGGCCGCCATGATCACCAGGAAGAGTCGACGGCGTGGCCAGTTGGCGGTCCACGCGGTGACCGGCAAGGTCACGAGCATGACCACGAGCGCGTAGATCGCGACCAACAGTCCGACCTGCGACTCTGATGCCCCCAGGCCTTGGCCCATCTGCGGCAGCAGACCCATGGGCAGGGTCTCGGTGGTGATGGTCATGAAGGCGGCCACGAACAGGACGCCGAGGCCGCCCCGTTTTGTTCTGGAGGGGTCGTTCATTACGTCGGTCACGCCATTGACGCTAAACTTGTACATTGATGTCAAGGTCAAGCCGAAACGGAGTGAAGCACATCACCATGAAGATCGGTGAACTTTCCCATCGCACCGGAGTCGCCACTCGACTCCTCCGCTACTACGAACAGCAGGACTTGCTGCACCCCGACCGTCTGGCCAACGGCTACCGGGACTACCCCGAGAGCGCAGTGCAGCGCGTCCAGCAGATTCGCGATCTGCTCCAGGCGGGGCTGAGCACCGGGGTCATTCGCGAGATCGTGCCCTGCTTCCTCGGCGCCGGCGCCGCCTTGCGCCCGATGGTCGACGCGGAGTTGGCCGCCAATCTCGCCCGCGAGCTCGGCGAGATCGAGCGGCGCATCGACACTCTGACGCGCAATCGGGACGCCATCCGCGCCTACCTTACGGTCGCCAGCCCGGCCGCCTGAGAGGCGAGAGGGATGGCCGCCCGCCGCTGACAGGGTGTTGATCTCAGGTTTCCGAGTTCGGTCGAATTCCGTTCTGCGCGTTTGCGCCGCGCGTGGGTGGTGACGTGCTTCACTCCGGATTCGCTTGACCTTGACATCAATGTCATTGATTAGCGTCGACAACATGACCCGCAACAATGGATTGATCAAATCGGAGCGAGGCCGCCTCGACCCAGTATCAGGACAAAGGCCGATGACCCCGACGGCCGAGGGGGCACTCGCGGCGTTGGACATCTTCGTGGCAGGTTGGGCCTGCAGCGACCAGGACGCCTTGACTACCGTCTTCGCCGACTCGAGCGTCCTGCACTCCAGTGCGCATGGCGAGGCCCGCGGAGCCAGGGACATCACGGCTCTGTTCAGCGCCGATTTCGATCCCGCCATGCCCCTAGACATAGTCACCACGAACCACTTCGTCGGCGGCGACGACGAGCGGGCCGTCCTTACCTCCTACCTGTACGGTTTCACACCGCAAACAGAACCGGCGCCTTCGACGTTCGGCGCGACACTCGTGGCCGACCTCGTCCGGACTGAGTCCGGTTGGCAATTCGAGGTCCTGCGGCTGTCCATCCCATGGATCGACGGGGACGAGGCTCGGTTCGCGAAATGGAGCATCCCCTCCCCCGAAGGATGGAAGATCGGCGACGCGACGCCCAGCATCGTGAGCGAATTGGACTCACCCTGGGCCCGCAGCATCCCCGATCTCGACCCCCACGATGCCGTGCGGCAGGTCGCCGACTTCTACTCGCGCTATTCGTGGGCCATTGACCAAGGGGACATCACGCTCCTGCATGGCTGCTTCACCGAGGATGTCTTCGGGGCGTTCCCCCCGATGGGTGACCTCCAAGGACGCCATGAAGTTATCGGACAGATGAAGTCCTTCCGTCGCCTGTGGCCGTGGATGCAACATTTCGGCCGTCCGCTGCAGATCACGGTCGACGAAGCTCGCAACACCGCTCACCTTGTGGTCGGCCGCATCATCCCTCAGCGGCCGGCTACACCGAATGGGCAGGATCTCTACGGAGCCCACTATCAGTTGGATCTCCGCCGCGAAGACGACACCTGGAAGATCTCGCGTTTCGAATACATACCCGGCTGGATCACCGCGACGGAACGGTAGACCGTCCCGCCGAGGTCGCGGCCGCCGTGCCGCCTCCCAGGTGTCTCCCCCGTCCTAGGAACCCCTCACGCACTCGCACCCACTCCTAGACAAGAAACGGCACGCGATGGATACCCTTTCCACTCCTCCGGGTCGTCCGGCACTCTCGCTTCTCGATCTCGCACCGATTCGTCACGGCCACACTGTCGGTGACGCATTGCACCGCACCGTCGAACTCGCCGCCTATGCCGAGCGCCTGGGTTTTCACCGCTACTGGCTTGCCGAGCACCACAACATGGCGCCGATGGCGAGCTCGGCCAACATCATCCTGGCCGGCGCCGTCGCCGCCGGAACCCGGACCATCCGGGTCGGCACCGGCAGTCTCAATCTGTCCAACTACGCGCCGCTCGTCGTGGCCGAGCAGGTCGGCACACTGACAGCCCTGCACCCCGGCCGTTTCGATCTCGGGCTGGGGCGCGCACCGGGAACGGACCCGTGGACAGCGGCCGAAATCCGTCGCGGGCGACCGGCGGACCAGGAGTTCACTGCGCAGTTCGCCGAACTCCTCTCCTACCTCCACGGCACACGACCACAGGTGCGGGCCATCCCGGGAGAGGGCGCCGTCACACCCATCCACCTGCTGGGTTCCGGTGTCTACAGCGCGGCCTTGGCCGCGCGTCTCGGGCTGCCGTTCGTCTTTGCCGCGCACTTCGCCCCGTCTCGGTTGCAGGAGGCAGCGGACCTCTACCACTCCACATTTCGCCCTTCGCAGACGCTTTCCGAGCCGTATGCGATGGTCTCCGTGAACGCAGTCCTCGCCGATGACGACCGAGAGGCGGCCCGGCTGTTCACTTCCGTCCAACAGCGGTTCCTCGCAACGGTGCGCGGCCGGATGCAGCCGCTGGATCCACCGGTGGACGACATACATCAGCTGTGGACCCGGGCCGAAGCCGCAGCAGTGGCGGAGCAGCTGAGCCAGTCCTACATCGGTACGTCTGAGACCGTCCGTCCTCGACTCGAAGCGCTCGTGGCTCGGACGGGCGCCCGCGAGCTCGTCTTCATGTCGGAGACCTACGACCAAGCAGCACGTATGCGCTCGTATGAGCTCATAGCCGGCCTCTGGGCGCCGGCGCCGGCACGGTAGCCCGACAGAGCGAGGGCTGCGGCCTGGGCTGACCGATGCGCAGTCCCAGGGCGCCGACTACATCTGGCACCCCATTCGGCGCATTTGATGAAGGCAAGGCAGACGAATCACGTTGCAAGCGAGCTTGATACGGTAGTCGACCGCGAGCAGCGACGGAAATCTGCACGATCCCCGCGGTGCCGCCGAAAGCCGCCAGTCGAAGGTTATTTGGGCACAACAATTCCCGAATCCCGTAACGAGTGCGATGGGTCAGTCGTCCGCAGGTCGGAATCCCTGCCGCACTCCGGAGCGGGGCAAATTGCGGCCGAGGGACGAAAGGTACAACCGGCTGCTTGTCGCGCTGCCGTGCCGCAGCGGTGTCGGTCGGACGGTCCACTCGCCGACTGCGGGTGGACGAACAGTGCGAGCGCTCCTCGCTCTCGACTCGACGGCACACCGACCTCGACCTCGGTTGACCGCGCGGGCCGAGCGAACTGGCTACTCACCGACGATTCGAGGGTTCGGGTCGGGGTTATGCTCGCATTGACGCTGGAGAGGTGATGTGCATGACACCGCGATTGCGGACACCGAGGCACGGGATCGAGGTCGGCCGTGGCCGAATACGATCCAACGGCGACACAGCGTGATCTGACCCCGGATATCGCCACGGAGTTGGCCGCGGCGGGGTTCGACGATGCCCAGGAGGTCGGTCGGGGCGGCTTCGGCATCGTCTACCGCTGCCTGCAGCCATCCCTCGACCGCACCGTCGCAGTGAAGGTTCTCACCGCCGATCTGGAACCGGACAACCTCGAGCGGTTCATTCGTGAGCAACGGGCCATGGGCCGGCTGTCCGGACATCCGAACATCGCCAACATTCTGCAGGTCGGTGCCACCACCAGCGGGCAACCGTACATTGTGATGCACTACCACCCGCACGGTTCGCTGGCGACACGGATCCACCGCACGGGCCCGATCGAGTGGCAGGAGGCGGTTCGACTCGGTGTAAAGGTCGCGGGCGCGCTCGAGACCGCGCACCGGATCGGCACCGTACATCGGGACGTCAAGCCCGCGAACATCCTGCTCACGGACTACGGGGAACCGCAGTTGACCGATTTCGGGATCGCACGCATCGCGGGTGGCTTCGAGACCTCGACGCGCGCGGTGGTCGGCTCACCGGCGTTCACCGCCCCCGAGGTGCTCGGGGGCCGGCCCCCCACCCCGGCATCGGACGTGTACGGCCTCGGGGCGACGTTGTTCTGCGCGATCACCGGGCATGCCGCGTTCGAGCGGCGCAGCGGTGAGCAGGTGATGGCCCAATTCCTGCGGATCACCTCCCACCCGGTGCCGGAACTGCGTGGGGAGGACATCCCCGCCGACGTATCTGTCGCGATCGAGAGGGCGATGGCCCGGGAGCCAGACGATCGTGCGTCGACTGCGGCCGAGTTCGGGGAGGAACTGCGCGAAGCCCAGCTCCGGAACGGCCTGCCCGCCGACGAGATGGCCCTACCCGCCGACCTCGGTAGGCAGACCCACGATGAACCTCGCCGAGGCGCCTCGACCAGGACCGCGTCGGGCAGGTCCGGCCCGATGACGACGGCAGGCCGGAACGATGCAGCGACGACAGGGACGCCGCCCGCCCCCTCCACCCGATTCCGCCCGCCGACGCCGACCCGGCAACTGGTCGAGCGTAGACAACTGATCGACTCCCTACGCGCTGGACAGCGGCGCCGGTTGACGGTCATTCACGCGCCGGCCGGATTCGGCAAGAGCACCCTCGCCGCCCAATGGGGTGAAGTGCTGACAGAGGAGGGTGTGGCGGTCGCGTGGCTGACGGTCGATCACGACGACAACAACATGGTGTGGTTTCTCTCGCATCTGGTCGAGGCGATCCGGCGGGTCCGCCCGACCCTGGCGCGCGACCTCGGGCAGGCGCTCGACGAGCACGGCGACGAGGCCGAGCAGTACGTCCTGTCTTCACTGATCAACGAGATCCACGCCCGCGGTGAGCGGGTGGCGATCGTGATCGACGACTGGCACCGGGTCATAGACGCCGGGACACGCGGAGCCATGGGATTCCTGCTCGACAACGGCTGCCACCACCTCCAGGTCGTCGTGGCAAGCCGCACCCGGGCCGGCCTTCCGATGAGTAGAATGCGCGTGCGTGATGAGCTTGTCGAAATCGACTACACAGCATTACGTTTCGATGACAATGAGGCACGATCCTTCCTGGTCGACCTGGGCGGACTGGAGCTGGAGCAAGAGGATGTCGCGGACCTGCGGGATTCGACCGACGGGTGGGTGGCAGCGTTGCAATTGGCGTACCTGTCACTGCGCGGACGCGACGACCCCACCGAGCTGATCGGGCACATGTCGGGTCGGCATCACGCCATCGGCGAGTTCCTCGCCGAAAACGTGCTCGACACGTTGGAACCAGAGATCCTCGATTTTCTGCTGGCGACGTCGGTTACCGAACGGATCAGCGGCAGCCTCGCGGGCGCGCTGGCGCACGTGTCGCGCGGGCAGGCGCTACTCGAAGTAGTCGAGGAGCGGGATCTGTTCCTGCGACGGGTGGACGAGGACGGAGTGTGGTTCCGGTACAACCACGTGTTCGCCGAGTTCCTGCAACGCCGACTCGAGCGTGATCAACCCGAGCGGATCGACGAACTTCACCGCACGGCATCAACCTGGTTCGCCGATCACGAGCTGCTCGGCGAGGCCGTCGATCATGCACTCATGGCTGGGGATCAGGTCCGGGCGGCCGAGCTCGTCGAGCGCGATGGGATGCACCTGATCGAGTACTCGCACATGACGACCCTCCTCGGGATGGTTGCGAAACTCCCACCTGCACTCACGGAGTCGCGCCCGTGGTTGCAACTCGCCGTCGCCTGGGCCAATATCATGCTGCATCGCGCCGCACCCGCACAGCGAGCACTCGACCTCGTCGAATCAACGCTCGACCGCGGTCCCTCCACCGACGAGAACGCCGACCTGAGAGTAGAGGCCGCCGTGATGCGGGGCGTTATACGGTTCCGCGCGGACCGAATCGACGGCGCGGACGAGTTGGTCCAGGCATGCCTGCCGCGGCTGGACACGTTGCGGCCGTGGGTTGTGTCGAGTGCCGCGAACATGGCAACCTATCGCGCGACATACCAGTTCGATTTCGACGAGGCACGCCGACTGCAGGAATGGGCCTCCACATTTCATGCGCGAACCAACGGTCCGTACCTGGTGATGCACGGGCACTGTTTCGCCGGCCTTGCCGCCTACGAACAACTCGATGTCGCCGCAGCAGAAAGCAGCTTCCGGGCGGGAGTGCGTGTGGCGAGGAAGATGGGTGGCAAACACTCGGAGGCCGCGCGCCTGGCCGATTCTCTCCTCGGCGCGTTGATGTACGAACTTGGCGAGATCGACCAAGCCGAACAGTTGCTCGACGAAGGCTACGAACTCGGGGGCGAAGGCGGTCTCGTGGAATTCAAGATCCCTCGGTATGTCCTCGGGGCGCGTATCAAGGCGCTGAAAGGTGACCGAATAACGGCAGCGCAGCGACTCGATGAGGGGGCGAGAATCGCTGTGACACTGTCTCTTCCGCGGTTGCGCGCCAACGTCGAGAGCGAACGGATCAGGCTGGGGCTTCCCCTGAGCTCCGACATCCCGGTCTCGCCGCACGCAGAATATTCCTCTCGCCGACGACCGGTCGACGGCATCGAGGCACTGACGGCACAGATCGAAGAGGCAACAGCCATCAGACTGCTGCTCGACGAGCATTCACCGGACCAGGTCGAGCTCGCCTGCACGTGGGCACAGGAGTGGGTGAACCTACTCCGAGGTCGCGGCGCGCACCGGCTGTTGATGCAGGCCAGGAGGCTGCTCGTGGCCTGTTTGTCCGCCTCGGGCCGCATCGATGAAGCCAAGCAAATGCTCACCTCGATTGCAGCACAATGCGCCGAGCTGGGCCTCGCGCGTCACCTTCCCGATGGTGGACCACACATCGTCTCGCTCATCACGGCACTGCGGGAGGACCAGGCGGCGGGGCGGTGGCGCAAGGACTGGGCGCCGGTACCGGCCGCTTTCCTCGCGGACGTGGTGACTGCTGAAGCACCGCACAGGATCTGAGGATATCCGGCCAGCGACGCGCACTGGCAGCTACTCAGGCACGCTTCGGCAGGGAAGCGTTATCGCTGATCACGGCACGAGACCTCACCGTGACATATTGACTCCTGTTTGGGAACTCGACGGGGGCACTGCCGATGGGATGGGTAGGCGGTCCCGCCGAGCTGTGGCCTCGGACGCTGCGATGTGCGCGAAGGATCGATCTTCGAGCAGATCGTGATGTTGGATGTTGCGGCGGTATCCGGCTCGTGGCTTCAGCTGGCGAATCTCCTCTATGGCGCACAGCTTGTCGATAGGGTCTGGAACATAGTGACTCGTCACGACTCGCGTGTCCGCAGTTGTTGACTCTGAAACGATCACGGATCCTCCTCGCCTAGGGATACCTATCGGGTCCGATGGGAGCGCTTGGCTCGACCTACTGCGAGCCGTGCGTGTTTGCTACGGATACGTCGCGCAGCCAGAAGGTCGGCCGACGACTCGACCGGCGCGTCAGGAACGAACAAGTAGACGCGACGAACGGGTCAAAGCCTACAAACGCTCGTTTGCTGAACGTAACGTAGATCATAGTTCACGTGGGCGCAAGAGGTTGCGGACGCCGAACGCGCACCCGTCGGCGCCGACCGCGCCACATCGCCACGGTCCGTGACACGAACCCGGCGGTGCGCCCCCTGTGAGGGTTGACACATCGGACTCTCCCGCTAATACTTACGAACGTCCGTACGTTTGTTGCACGGGAGAGGGACTTCGATCAGACACGATCCCACGCGGTGTCAGCAGAAGAGTTCAATCGAGATATCAACCCCACCTGAGCATTACCGAAATCTGTCGATTCGTCCTACTGCGTCGACGAGACTGAGCTCCCGGGGCTCGACCGACGACTGCACCACCGAATTTCACGCGCACCAGACAAACACCGACAACGCGGTCGATACCTAGCCATGCAAAGGACACTACTGGTGCCGATGCAAGCCAGGCGGTGACCGGGCGGACTAACATTCACACCCTAAGGAGTTCTCAGGTCATGTTGTTCGAGACATACAAATTGGGTCCACTCGAGCTGTCGAATCGAGTCGTCATGGCACCCATGACGCGGGTTCGCGCCTCCGAGACGGGACTGCCGTCCCAGAGTGCCGCGCTCTACTACGCGCAACGCGCCAGCGCGGGGCTCATTGTGAGCGAGGGCATCTCGCCGTCGAAGCAGGGACAGTCCGAGCCGAACATTCCCGGTCTCTACAACGATGAGCAGGAGGCAGCCTGGCGCCCGATCACCCAGTCTGTTCACGATGCCGGCGGCCGGATCTTCGCCCAGCTCATGCACGGCGGCCGCGTGGGGCACCCGGAGATCAACGGAATGCAGCCGCTCGGAGCGTCGCCCATCGCCGCCCAGGGCACCATCTTCAACTCCGGTGGTCGGCTCGCGTTCGTCACTCCCGTCGAGATGACCGTCGAGCAGATTCGAGAGCAGATCAACGTGTTTGTCGCGGCGGCCGAGCGCGCGATCGCTGCCGGCTTCGACGGCGTCGAGATCCACGGCGCCAACGGCTACCTGATCCAGCAGTTCTTGTCCGACAACAGCAATCAGCGCACCGACCAGTACGGCGGGTCGCACGAGAACCGGGCACGCTTCGCAGTCGAGGTCGCTACCGCCGTCAGCGCCGCCATCGGCGCCGACCGGGTGGGGATCAGGTTCTCACCCGGCGGGAAGTTCCACGACATGAACGAAAGCGATCCCGAGGGCCTCTACACAACGCTTCTCAACGCCCTGAATCCGCTGGGGTTGGCGTACCTTCACATCCTCGAGACTGCATCGGACGATGTCAACGACCGGATCCGGGAAATCTGGACCGGCCCGCTGATCGTGAACCCGGCAATTGTCGGAAGTGCAGACTTCGTCGACAAGGCGAATGCCGATCGATGGTTGGCGCGCGGCGGCGACCTGATCGCATTCGGTCGGTACTTCATCTCCAATCCGGACTTGGTGCGTCGCCTGCGCGATGGCCTCGAACTGACCATGCCCGATCTCGATACCTTCTACTCGGGCGGCGACAAGGGTTACATCGACTACCCGGAGTGGTCGGACAGCGCCGTCGGCTGACACTCTTGGGCGGGCCGGGCCGGAGTTCCTCCGGCCCGGCCCGGATTCCGGGTCTCGGCGAGTAGCTCGCCTGAGGTGGTGAAATCGGCGCAACTGCTTCGGCGGCGTCGAGCTCGAACCCGTCTTCGGAACCGCTTCTTTCAGTGGAGTTGCTTCGGTGCCCGACACTCACTTAAACTTACGAGTGTTTGTTGGCTTTAGCCTACGACTCTTCACGGCAGATCTCGAGAATCCCCCTGTCGAGCAACCATTTCAGACCGAGTGTCACCACGTCTCGAAATCCGCGTCGGAGCGTCCATGGCTCGCTTGGACCCGGAGGTTGCGGAATCGATGACGATGTTCGCCGAGCTGAGCCGCATCCTCGACGTGCTTCGCTCTCAGCACGTGACCGACCGGGCGGCACGTCTTCGCGCCGCATCGGCGCTGGAGAGGGTTCTCCTCTCCGACGTCCACGCCAATTCGTGCGGTCACGCCGGTCTCGCGGCCCGCGCGGAGACCGCATGCCCTTCGGATCACGACGAGCCGTTGACCGGTCGCGAGCACGAGATATTGGGCATGATCGCCGATGGTGCGTCGAACGCCGAAATCGGTCGTGACCTGTTCATTTCGAGGAACACGGTCCGGTTTCACGTCAGCAATATCCTGCGCAAGATGTCGGTGAACAATCGCACTGCGGCGGTCGCGAAGATGACAGCCGGTGCACCGGCGCGCGCTGACACTTCTCCCCAGGTTGCCCCCGTCTCGGCACACCGAACGGCCGATATGCGTTCCGCCTCCCGACGCACCGAAGCCCCCAGCCGTGATTCGACCGGAGGACTTCCGTGGGTGGAAAGTATTGAGCCGCAGCGAAAGATTGCCTGCAGATGAGGCGATGACGGGAAAGTCAGTGCGCCTCGGCGTGAGTGCCGACCCGGACATATCCGGCGAGGGTGCTGTCGTCGACCTCGGGCAGGTTGACGACGATGTTCTCGGGCGTGCGGGTGGTAAGCCAGATGAGTTCCTCGGTGGTGCTCATGTTGGCTTCGACGTGCGGCATGAAGGGTGGGACGAAGACGAAGTCCCCTTCGGACATGTCGATGTACTCGCTGAAGTTCTCGCCGAAGTAGATTCGCGCCTTGCCGGTGAGAACGTAGCCGCCGGTTTCGGCCTCACCGTGATGATGCGGCAGTGACCGATATCCGGGCTCGTTGAAGACCTTCCCGAACCAGATCTTCGTCGCCGGCGTGTGCTGGACGCTGACCCCGGAGACACGCACGGCACCACCGGATTGGCTCGTGTTCTGCGCTTCCTCTCCCTTGCGAGTGACTACCGGCTTGTCGTGCTCAGCCATGTTCGATTCCTTTCATGAACAAACGTTCGCTTGTGGGTAAGGGTAAGAGCGCACCCTCGATCGCACAAGAGTGCGCGACGGTCACGCTCCGACGGCTGCACGCGTCAGCGAAGCGGCTCGGGGCGCCGGCGGATCATGAAGCTGCTCCGAAATGTCATCACGGCTTCGCCTCGCTGATTGAGAGCGCTGTAGGCGAAGGACCAGATGCCCTGGTCGGGCTTCTTCGTCGGGCGGGCGGCAATGAGCTCGGCTTCGGGATGCAGGGTGTCGCCGATGAGCACGGGACGCAAGGCGCGCACCTCGTCGAGGCCGAGCCAGGCGACGACGTTGTTGAAGTAGCCGGTCTGAGTCGTCAGCCCCAGGGCGAGCGAGAGCGTGAACGGCCCGTGCGCGATCCGCTGCCCGAACTGGGTGCCGGCGGCATACTCCTCGTCGAGGTGCAGCGAGACGATGTCGCAGGTCAGGCCGGCCCACTGCACCAGGTGCGCATCGGTGACGGTCATGCCGGGACCCCGGAGTACGTCCCCCAGGTCGAGGTCCTCCCACCAGCGATCAGGTTGCCCGATCACTCGTGTGGCAGTACTGACGTCGTTGATTGTCATCGAAACTCCTCATAGCGCCGGCGCCGCCGGCCGTGTTAACGTACGAGCGATTGTTCGTTTAACAGTACGGGCCACCAACCCGCTGGTCAATCATTTGGTCAAAGCCTTGCACCACGAAGTCTGGATGTGACGACATGCCGCACACCACGAAATATCGCGCCGCGTCCGCGGCGGGTTCGGATACGGCCGAGTGGCCGGGGCGGCGACCGCCAGTCTCCCCCGGGAATTTGCGGGAAGCCTGTGTCGTCGCCGCACCGGCGGTGCCCTATCGAGTGAGGAAGTAATGCGACCCCTACGTTCTCTCCAGTTCGTGCCGGCTCATCGGGAGGGCTGGGCACAGAAAGCTGTGCGCGCCGGCGCCGACGCCGTGATCCTCGATCTCGAGGACTCGGTTCCCGAGCCGAGCAAGGCGGATGCCCGCGCAATGGCAGCCGAGACGATCGACGCCCTGCGCAGTGACCATCCGGATGTGACGGTGCTGGTGCGCCCGAACCCGCTCGACACGGACCATTTCGGCCGAGACCTCCAGACCGTCGTCCGACCCGGGCTCGACGGCCTGCTACTTCCGAAGATCTACGGCCCGCGGGAGGTGCTCGATTTCGCGGCCCTGCTAGAACACTTCGAGATCGAGGCCTCGCTCACGCGCGGAAGCGTCGAGGTGATCCCCACCCTCGAAACCGCGAAGTCGCTGGTGAACTGCGAGTCGATCGCCGCCGCGCATCCGCGGGTCGCATCGCTGATGGTGGCCGCGGCCCGCGATGCCGATGTCTCGCGTGAGGTCGGCTTCGAGTGGACCGCCGAGGGCCTCGAAACCCTGCACTACCGCAGCAAGGCCGTGCTCGCCTGCCGTGCCGCCGGGTTGGCCCACCCCATCGTGGGGTTGTGGCAGGAGATCTCCGACCTGGACGGGCTGCGCCGGTTCGCCGAAGGCAACCGGCGGCTGGGCTTTACCGGGCAGGTGCTCATCCACCCCTCGCACATCGAGACGGTCAACGACGTCTATGCGCCGGACCCGAAAATCGTCGACCGCTTCCGCCGCATGATCGAGGCCTTCGAGCAGGCCCAGGCGAACGGGCAAGCGGCGGCACTGTTCGAGGGCGAACACGTCGACATCGCCCACGTCAAGACCGCTCGCGGCGTGGTTGCCCTCGCCGAAACCATCCAGTCGCGCTGACCCCATCACCCGACCGACCGAACCCTCGAGGACCCCAAAATGAGTGGATTGTATTTCGAAGAACTCGAGCCGGAGCTCACCATCAAGCACGCGGTGACCCGTACAGTGACCGAAACGGACAACCTGCTGTTCACGACGCTCACGATGAACGTGCAGCCGCTGCACCTCGATGCCGAGTTCGCCAAGGACAGCATGTACGGCGAGCGCATCGTCAACAGCGTCTTCACCCTCGGCGTCGTCGTCGGTATTCCGGTGCAGGAAACGACTCTCGGAACGACGCTGGGCAACCTCGGGTTCGAGGAGATCGCCTTCCCCGCGCCGGTACTGATCGGCGACACCCTGCGCGTGGAAACCGAGATTCTGTCGCGCCGCGAGTCGAAGTCCCGCCCGGATACCGGCATCGTGCGCTTCGAGCACCGCGGTTTCAACCAGAACGACAAACTGGTCTGCCGCGTCCAGCGATCCGGTCTGATGCTCAAGAAGCCCGCCGAGGTCGCCGTCTCATGAAACTGGCCACGCTGCGTGTGGAGGGATCGACCGCCGCCGCACGGATCGACGGCGGAAGCGCGGTGCTGATCGAGCCCTATCCCAGCCTCTCGGATCTGCTGCGCGACCCGCACTGGCAGCGCATCGCCACCGAGGCAGCCGGGCAGGTCGTCGACCTCGGCGCCGTGGAGTACGCGCCCGTGGTTCCGCATCCGACGAAGATCGTGTGCGTGGGCCTGAACTATGCGAATCACATCGAGGAGATGGGACGCGAACTCCCCCGCTACCCGACCTTGTTCGCGAAGTTTCCCGAATCGCTCATCGGCGCCTACGACGACATCCACGTCCCGGCCTACGCCGATCAGCAGGTCGACTGGGAAGGGGAGCTCGCCGTCGTCATCGGCAAGAAGGCGAGATCGGTGCGGGCCGCCGACGCCGGCGAGTACATCGCCGGCTTCGCGGTCGCCAACGATGTCACCATGCGCGACTACCAGTATCGGACTCAACAGTGGCTGCAGGGCAAGACGTTCGAGGGAACGTGCCCGCTCGGTCCGACGCTGGTGACCCCGGACGAGTTTTCGCTCGGTGCCACCCTGAACACTCTCGTCGACGGTGCCACCGTCCAGTCGGACTCGACCGGCGACCTGGTGTTCACCCCGGCCCGGTTGATCGAGTACATCTCCCACATCGTCACCCTGCAGGCCGGGGACGTGATCTTGACCGGAACTCCCGGCGGGGTCGGCCACCCGACCGGAACGCATCTGTCTGACGGCCAGACACTCACCACGGAAATCACCGGCCTGGGCACGCTGCGCAACACCGTGTGCGTTGCCGCCCCGGTCCCGGTCGGCTGACCCCTCCACGCTCCACAATCGAATACGGCACGGCCCAGCCCTTCCAGTCCGTCACGGACCGGAAGGGCTAGTGGCCGTTGCTTCGCGAGCGTCCGTCGAGCCTGCGGCCCCAGATCGCGCACCTCGGTTCCCACCCCCAGTGTGCGCGCGACACCGAACCCCACGGCAGCGAGCACACGAGCGGTTACCCACCGACGCAACAGGGTTGGCGCGTCGACGATGAGGGCGCGTCACGTGCGGCACTGCCCTGTCGGCGTGCGACGGCCGCGAAATACCCAATCGTCCAGGTAGCGGCATGCCGTAGATCACCCGTTGACGGATGCTGTGCTCTACGCCACAATACAAACAAACGAGCAAACGTTCGTCTGTGTCTGGCAGAAGAAGGAAAATCCATGAACGCTCTGTCTTGTCGTCGCGCAGCCCTTGCCGGAGTTGCCCTCAGCGCAGTCCTCAGCGTCGCGGCATGCACGGCCAGTGCTCCGGCAGAATCGGGTGGCAGCTCAGGAGGTTCGACGAGCGACGGCGGCCAGGCCCTGCCGGTCGAGCAGCTCTGCGGTGACCAGCCGCTCAAGATCGCGCACGTCGCCGGATTCGGCGCCAACTCGTGGCGCAAGATCACGCAGGCCGAACTCACCGACGAGCTCTCCGCCTGCCCCAACGTGACCCTCGAGTACACCCAGGCCGACAACGATCTGCAGAAGTACATCACCGCGATCAATTCGTACACCGCACAGGGTTTCGATGCGATCGTCACGTACGACGACTTCGGCAGCCAGGCCCTCAGCGCCCTGAAGAACGCCCATGACGCCGGTGTGGTCGTCGTCCCCTACATCGCCGATCCCGGCGGTGAGGTCGGCGTCGACTACGACGGCTACGTCCAGTACGACTTCGACGTCGAGGGCGACACGATGGCCAAGTGGCTGGGCGGCCAGGTCCAGCCGGGCAGCACACTGCTCTTCAGCGGCGGACTACCGGGCGGAAGCCCCTCGACGGTCGCCCTGTGGGACGGAATCAACGAGACCTCCAAGGAGCTCGGTGATCCCTTCACCCCGCTGACCAACGAGCCGCAGCCCTCGAGCTGGGACGCGGCATACGAACAGCGCGCCATGGCCGGCGCATTGACCAAGTACCCCGAGATCGACGCCCTGGCATCGGATTACGGTGTCGCATCGAAGGGGGGACTGCGCGCCTTCATCAACGCCGGTCGGCCGATCCCGCCGCTGGCGACCTCCGCTACCGACAACGAACTCGGGTGCATGTGGCTGCAGCACCACGAGGCCAACCCCGGCTTCCAGTTGTTGACCCTCGACGGCACCACGACCGTCGTACGCATCGCAGCCCGCAAGGCGCTCGCCGCGCTCAACGGCCGGCCCGACAACGAGCCGGAGAACTTCGAACTGCCCACGTTCGTCGACACCCTGGGCGGCAAGCTCCCGACCTGCCGCGAGGATCTGCCGCCGGACGCCGACCTATCCTCGGCGCTCTCGCCCGAGCAGCTCTCGGCCGTCTTCCAGTAGCGGCTGGGCGCCAGGGATAAGGAGTGGTCAACTATGACTCAGCACGACATTGTCGAGGATGTGATGTACGTGAGTGACGTACAGGTTCAGGAAAGTCCCGTCCACGAAGTGCCCGATCAGGACGTCGTTCTCCGGCTCGAAGCGGTGGACAAGAAGTACCCGGGCGTGCACGCCATCAAGAACGTCTCGCTGACGGTCCGGCGCGGCGAAGTTCATGCGCTGGTCGGCCAGAACGGCGCCGGCAAGTCCACACTCGTCGGCATTGCGGCCGGATCGATCACCGCCGATTCGGGGACGGTGGAGATCGGTGGCGTCGCCGCCGCCGACCCGTCCCCGGCGTGGTGCCGCGAACAGGGTTTGGCCATCGTGTACCAGGAGCCAGCGCTCCTTCCGGACCTGACGGTCGCCGAGAACATGCGCCTGAGCATGCCCGAGGAACTACGCCCATCCGTCGGGGACCAGGTCAGCTGGGCAGAAGGCATCCTCGCGCGGTGGAGCAACGTGGCGTCGATCGATCCACGCACTCCGGTGCGCGAGTTGCAGCCGGACGCTCGGTTCGTCGTCGAAATCGCCAAGGCTCTGGCCGAGGAGCCGAAGGTCATCGTTCTCGACGAGCCCACCGAGCACCTCCTACCGCCCGCAGTCGCGGAGTTGTTCCGGCTGGTGTCGGAGATGATCGCGGCCGGCGGTGCCGTCGTCTACATCTCGCACCGCCTCAACGAGGTCAAGCAGATCGCCCACACCGTGTCGGTGCTGCGCGACGGCGCGCTGGTCGGCACGTTCACCGGCGCCGACGTCACCGAGCAGGACGTGGTCAACCTCGTCGTCGGTCGGAAACTCACGCGCGGTCACACGCGGGCAGACACCCGCTCGAGCCTGCTCGGTGACACCTTGCTACAAGTCACCGACTTCTCCGGCGAGGGTTTCGACGACCTTCACCTGCAGGTTCGCGCCGGCGAAATC
The DNA here is from genome assembly GCF_001583455.1 of Rhodococcus sp. LB1. Classification (NCBI taxonomy): domain Bacteria; kingdom Bacillati; phylum Actinomycetota; class Actinomycetes; order Mycobacteriales; family Nocardiaceae; genus Rhodococcus; species Rhodococcus sp. LB1. The sequence continues at coordinate 47,874 of NZ_LTCZ01000035.1, forward strand.
GTCGGGTTCGCCGGTGTCGAGGGACAAGGCCAACGTGAGGTGCTCCGCGCACTCGGCGGTCTGGTCGGTAACCACGGCACCGTCGAGATCGACGGCCGCCCGGTCAGGACGTCGAGCCCGACCACCGCACTGGCCGGTGGGATCGCCTATCTCCCCCACGACCGGCACAACGAGGGCATCCTGCCGGGACTGAGCCTTCGGGAGAACGCCTCGCTGGCCTCACTGGGGCGGTTCACCCGCTTCGGTGCCCTCTCACGCCTGCGCGAGCGCAAGGCCACTGCCGAGACGTTCGCGTCGATGCGGGTCAAGGCTCCCTCCCCCGAGGTCGACATCACCACCCTCTCGGGCGGAAACCAGCAGAAGGTCGTGCTCAGCCGGGTGCTGATGACCGAGTCCACGGTGATCCTCGCCGATGAGCCCACCCAGGGTGTCGACATCGGCGCGCGGGAGGAGATCTACACCATCCTCCGAGAGGCGGCGGCGCGCGGGGCGGCGATCATCGTGCTCTCCTCGTCGGCCGCGGAACTCGAGCAGCTCTGTGACCGGGTCATCGTCTTCTCCCGGGGGAAGGCCGCGAAGGAGCTCGTCGGCGACGAACTGACCGAGCACGGCATCGCCCAGGCCGCGCTCAGCGCAACCGGCAGTCGTAGCCGGGTCGGTACGGCACTGCGGAAGGTCACGCTCGGCCGGAAGATCTCCCGCAGCGACCTGACGCCCGCCGCGATTCTCGCGCTCGCCACCGTGCTGCTGGCGATCGTCGCGATCAGCCAGAGCGAGTTCTACCTCACCTCACGCAACTTTGGTCTGATCCTGCCGCTGCTGGCCACCCTCGCGTTCTTCGCGATGGCACAGCAGGTGGTGATGATGATCGGGGGCATCGACCTGTCGGTGGGCCCACTGGCCGGTCTGCTCGTCGTTGTCGGCTCTTTCGTGCTGTCGGCGTACAAGACACCCATCGGCATGATCATCGGCCTGGTCGTCCTCGCGATCGTCGCCGCGGCTGTCGGCCTGGTGAACTGGACACTGGCGGTGGTCGTCAAGATCAACCCGTTGATCGCAACGCTGGTGACCTATACCGCGATCCAGGGCATCGCCTACCTCCTACGTCCGCTGCCCGCGGGCAAGATCGATCCGGTCTTCACCTCGTACGCATCGACCAAGCTCGGATTCGTGCCGATCATGCTGGTTGTGGCAATCGTCGTGGCGGTGCTTCTCGAAGTCGCCATGTACCGCACCATGTTCGGTGTCCGACTGCGAGCCACCGGATCCCAGCACGCCACGGCTGACCGTATCGGAGTCCGCACCAAGTGGATCACTCTCGCCGCCTACGTGAGCTGCTCGGTGCTGATCGTCCCGGCAGCCGTGCTGCTCATGGCGCAGGCCGGAACCGGCAACGCCAGTATCGGTGACAGCTACACCCTCGCCAGCATCGGTGCCGCGGTCCTCGGCGGCGCCTCCATCTTCGGCGGGCGCGGTTCGTTCATCGGAGCCTGCCTCGGCGCAGTGCTGGTGATCCAGATCAACACGGTCGTCCAGTTCATCGGGCTGCCGCTGTATTGGCAGCAGTGGCTTCTCGGCGGTCTGACCATCGCCGCGGCCGCCTTCTACTCGAAGTCCCGAACCCTCGCAGAGCGGAGCTGACCCGTGAGCGCAACACAAGAACAACACCTCCCCCAGAAGTCCGGGGACGAGTCCACCGGCGGTCGCCGTTGGACCCCGACCTGGAACGGCACCAGCTCGGTCATCGCGATCACCGTGGCACTGTTCCTGTTCAGCTGGCTGATCGCCCCCGGCAGCATCTCGGGCAGCGCTATCGACTCGCTACTGCCCTTCGCCGGAATCCTGGCGATCGCGGCGATCGGGCAGACCATCGTGGTCATGCTCAAGGGCATCGACCTGTCGCTGCCCGGCATGATGACCCTCGCCGCGCTGGTCAGCAGCCAGTACGCCCAGGATCACGGCAGTATCCTCGCCGCTCTGCTGGTCGTCGCCGCCATCGCCGTCGTCGTCGGACTGGTCAACGGCATCGTCGTCTCGGCATTCTCGGTGACCCCGCTGGTGGCCACTTTGGCAGTCAACGCCGTCCTGATGGGCGCCGCCCTCGCGTACTCCGGAGGAACCCCGACCCGCGCCCCGCAAAGTGTGTCCGACTTCGCGCTGGAAAAAACGGTCGGTGTTTCCAACACGGTATGGCTCGCGGTGCTGCTGATGATCGTGACGGTATTCGCGACAGGGCGCACCGCCTGGGGGCGCCGGGTAGTCGCCGTCGGGTCCAACGAGCGGACCGCCCGCGCCGCGGGTGTGCGCACCTCCCGAATCAAGATCAGCGGATACGTCGCCGCGGCACTGTGTTACAGCGGCGCCGGTGTCCTGCTCGCCGGGTACGTGAGCACACCGAACACCAATGCCGGCACCAGCTACCTCCTGCCTGCCATCGCAGCTGTGGTCGTCGGCGGCACCGCGCTGACCGGTGGTCGCGGCAACATCATCGGCACGGCGGTTGGGGCCCTGTTTCTGAGCCAGCTGACCCAGCTCGTGCTCTCCCTCGGAGCGCCCTCTTCCACACAGTTCCTCGTCCAGGCAGTGGTCATCGCCGTCGCGGTGGGAGCACAGCAACTGGACCTGCGTCACGTCATCCAACGTCTGACTCCCCGAAAGGAATCTGCATGACGAACATCGGTCAGCGACTGCACGAGAAGGTGGCCTTCGTGACCGGCGCCGCCCGCGGCCAAGGTCGATCGCACGCTCTCACCCTCGCGGACGAAGGCGCGGATCTCATCCTGCTCGACTCGGTACGCCCGATCGACCAGGTGAGCTACGCAATGCCTGACCACGCGGACCTGAAGGAAACCGCACGCCTGGTGGAGGAGCGGGGCCGCAGGGTGGTGATGATCGAAGCCGACGTCCGTGACGAGTCGATGATCGCCGCGGTCGCCGAGGCCGCCGCCGAACTCGGTCGACTCGACATCGTCGTCGCCAACGCGGGCGTACTCGGAGCAGCCAAGCCCTCTTGGGAGCTCACCCGTGCCGAATGGAACACCCTGATCGACATCAACCTCACCGGCGTCTGGCAGACGATGAAGGCGGCGCTGCCGCACATCATCGCCGGCGGCCGAGGCGGGTCGATCATCGCGATCAGTTCCATCGCGGGCATTCGCGGAGTGCCGCACGTGGCGCACTACAGCGCCGCCAAGCACGCGCTGGTCGGACTGGTCGGCTCGGTCGCGAACGAGGTTGCTCCGCACAGCATCCGGGTGAATACCGTGCATCCGACCAATGTCCGCACGGACATGATCGACAATCCGACGGCGGCGAAGATCTTCCGGCCCGACCTCGAGAACCCGACCCTCCACGACGGGATCGACGTTCTCGGGCGGATCAACCTGCTGCCGGTGCCATGGGTGGACTCCGCCGACATCTCCGAGGCAGTCCTGTGGCTGGCCAGCGACGAGTCGCGGTATGTGACCGGCACCGCGCTGCCCGTCGATGCCGGAATGCTCGCGAAGTACCCCGGCTGACAACCCCTACTCCCCTTCAACCGACCCCGACAGAGAAGGAAAATCAATGACAGTCAATGGTGGACCGGTCCGCACGATCGCACTGATCGGACGCAAGCCGGGTATGTCGTTCGCCCAGTTCGACGAGTACTGGCGTGAGAAGCACGCCCCGCTCGCCGCGCAGGTGCCCGGTGTGATCCGCTACGTGCAGCGGCACGTCGTTCCGCAAGAAGGTGCCACCGAACCCGACAACGGATTCGGCATCGACGGTCTCGCCGTCCTCGATTACGAGAGCGCCGAGGCGATGGAGGCCGGTTGGGCGTCCGAGGCCGGCCAGGCAGCCCTCGCGGACGTCGAGAACTTCATCGGCAAGCACTACGTAGTGGTCCTCGAGGACCACGTCGTGGTCGACGACGCCTGAACCCCTCGGCGTCACCTCGAAGAATGACAATGAGTTAAGGATCCCGTCATGGATGTGGGCGTAGTTTATTTCTTCACCGATCAGGGTCCGGACCCCGTGGAGTTCGGGCAGGCCGCGGAAGGATACGGATTCGAGTCCCTGTTCGTGCCCGAGCACACGCATTTTCCGGTATCCCGGAAAACCGACTACCCGATCCCCTACGGGGGACCCGAACTACCCGAGTTCTACCTACGCACCTACGACCAGATCGTCACGATGTCGATGATCGCTGCACACACGCAGACGATCATGCTCGGCACCGGTATCTGCCTGCTGGCCCAACACGATCCGATCGCGAAGGCCAAACAGATCGCCACCCTCGACCACCTATCCGGCGGACGCGTCATCTGCGGAGTCGGAATGGGGTGGAACGTCGAGGAAGCGGAAGCGCACGGCGTCGTGTGGAAGCAGCGCTACTCCACCGTGCGGGACAAACTCAAAGTCATGCAGGCACTGTGGACCGAGGAGGTGGCGAGCTTCGACGGCCCCCGTGCGTCGCTCGCCCCCTCGTGGGCCTGGCCGAAGCCCGCGCAGCCGAACGGCCCGCGCACCTACCTCGGTGGCGCCGGTCCCACCACGATGCGGCATGCCGCCGAGTGGGCCGACGCTTGGTACGTCGTGCCCTCCGCAGAAGATCCGAGTCTGTCGAAGACGGTGCCCGAGTTCCGCAGAGTCGTCGAGGAGTCCGGCCGCGACCCCGAGTCGGTCGGCATCGCGGTGGCCTCGGCACCACCGGATCCCGCACTGCTCGAGAGCTATCGAGAATTGGGGATCGAACGGGCGGTGCTGTGGGTCGACCCGGCAGACAACCCGGGCGAGGGCATGCGCAACCTCGAGACAGTCTCCAAGGTTCTCGCACAGATCTCCTGACCAAAATTTCCCAGAAATCAACCCTCACAGGAGGACCCGTAATCATGAACGCTACCACCGCGGATGTGAGCGTTACCGAGCTCGCCGAGCGACTGACACGACTCGAGGACGTCCGCGCAATCGAACAGCTCAAGTATCGCTACGCCGGCTTCTGCGACAACGGCTACGACCCGCAAGGCATCGCCAGTCTCTTCGTCGAAGACGGCCGGTGGGTCGTGGACGGCGAGGGTGGATCCATGACCGGCCACGAGGAGATCAAGGCGCACTTCCGGGCGTTGTCGGACAAGATCACCTGGGCTCTGCACTACATGATCGCCCCACGTGTGGAACTCGCCGACGACGGCCAGAGCGCTGTTGGATACTTCTACCTGCTGTGCCTGTGCACCATCGAGAACAGTCAGGACGCCACCGAGAAGGACCCGGTCATCCTGACCATCAACTACACCGATCAGTTCGTCAAGCGCGACGGCACCTGGTACTTCCAGGAACTGCGCGGACGCACACACCAGGTGTCCAATTGGGACCAGGGTTGGGTCAAGCAGCCCTTCCGCGACTGAGGCTGCGGCAGCACCCATTCGGCCGCTCCGGCCATCCCGAGCGAGGCCGAGTTGTCAACGTGCGGGGCTACGGGGTCACCTCCGTCGCCCCGCACAGCGGGGCATCCCATCCGCGACGGAAGTGGCACAACACCTTATCCGCCGGTCCGCTCCTTTCAATTGTTCGACGGGTGGGCCTCACGCTTTGCTGTGGGCCGCGATCCAGGAATCACGCAGTGCAGCGCATTTGGAAGTTATCACCATGCAGCCCAGCCGATTCGGAAGGATAGCGTCTACTGATGTAGACGCTCATGTCGAGCGTTATAAGCGACTGCGGCGCAAGAAGCGGGACGGCGCACGTAGGAGGTCGCGTCCTCCGGCGGAGACCGATGCGCACGCGATGGTTCGTGTGGCGCTGGCCTGGCTGCCCTCGGCGGCGTTCCGTCCGACGAATTGCTGGTGCACTTCGGACTGACGGAAGATCAGTTCGTCGCCGCACTCTGGCAGATCGTGGCCGACGGTCACTGTGCTCGAGAGGATGCGCGGGACATTGCCGAGTATTATCCGCGGTCGACGAACAACTGAGGAGCGCCGAGTTCGCACCGATCCGGTGCGTGGCGGCATGGGCGGCCGGTGCGATAAGTGGCCGTGTATTCATCATCAACGTTCAGGGAGGAAATTGTGATCGAAACTGCCAGTGGAACCGGGACTCGTCTTGCCGATCGGACGGCGGTGATCACCGGCGGCGCGTCGGGGATCGGCCGGGCCAGCGCCCTACGATTCGCGTCCGAAGGCGCTGAGGTCGTCGTATGGGACCTCGATCCGGTCGGGATCGATGCCGTGGTCACCGAGATCCGCCAGGCAGGCGGACGGGCCCACGGGGTGGCGGTCGACATCTCCGACGCGTCGGCGGTGGCAGCGGCGGCCGCCGAGACCGCGGATGTGGCGGGTGAGGTGACGGTGCTGATGAACAACGCCGGTGTGCTCGACGATTATGCCCCGCTCCTCGACACCGACGAGGCGCTGTGGGACCGCATCATCGGCGTCAACCTCAAGGGCATGTTCCTGGTGACCCGCGCGGTGTTGCCGTCGATGATTGCCGCCGGCGGCGGGTCGATCGTCAACACCGCCTCGGTCGCCGCATTCATCGCCGGTGGGGGCGGTACTGCATACACCAGTTCCAAGCACGGTGTCGTCGGGTTCACCCGGCAGATGTCGTTCGACTACGCGCACCAGAACGTGCGGGTGAACGCGATCGCGCCCGGTGCGGTGGAAACCGGGATGTCCAAGGACATCTTGTACAACGAGGATCTGCCGGTCGTGGAGGCGCTGCGTAGTGCACCGGCGGGCCGGCATGCGCAGCCCGAGGAGTTGGCGAACGTCGCGCTGTTCCTGGTCAGCGACGAGGCGAGCTTTGTGCACGGCGCGGTCTATGTCGCGGACGGCGGCTGGACCATCCGCTGACTTCCCTACTTCGACGACAAAGGGGGCTCGGGCCGGATCGCGGTCCGAGCCCCTTTGTCAGTGCTCGTCCCGTCATGCGAGGCATCTCGGGTGTTGTCGAGCACGACCCGCAGAGTGCGCGGGAGTGCTCTCCGGCTCCGGACTCGCGCCGCCGTCGTGTGAACCGTCCGGAACCGGAGAGCGTTTGGGAGCCGACCCGCAAGGATGACGCAACGGCTGGTATGCGGTCTCGCGGGTCGGCGATCAGGGGGTTGAGTGTGGGTTTACAGCCGGGAGCGGCGGGCGCACTCCACGCTCAGCAGGCCGAGGACTCCGATGGTGACCATGGCGTAGGTGGCGCTGCCGGTGGCGTCGATGATCAGCCCCAGCATCGGGGCGGCCAGGACGGCGCCGACATTGCTGACGGTGACGATGAGTCCACTCGTCTGGTAATTCGCCTGCGGCTGAGACAGTTCCGCCGCCCATGCCCAGTAGGTGCCACCGTAGAGCGATGCTGCCAGGAACATCATGCACAGGTAGATCCCCAGAGTGCTCGCGGGAATCCCGGGCAGAGCGACAACCATGACGCCGGCCAGACCGGCACCGATCATGTTCGTCTGGAATCGCTCGCCGCGGAAGAGCCGGTCCGACATCAGGCCACCGACGGGAGCCGCGACGAGTTTGAACATGAAGGTGACGCCGATGATCGCCGAGGCTTCGAGCAGCGTCATGCCGCGGTCTTGTTCGAGGAACAAAGGCAGGGCGTAGGAAAGCCCGTAAAGGGTGATCGCCGTTCCTGCCCCGTACAGCGAGGACCACCACACACGGGAGCTGCGCAGCGCCTCGGCGAGCGATCCCGGTTTGGGGAGCGCATCGAAACGGGTCGAGTGCGGGCGCCGGAGTCCGACAGGTTCGGCAACGAGGGCGTCCATCGAGGGCACACCGGGGTGGGCCTTATGGAAGTCCTTGACAGTGAGCACGAACAACGCACCGCAGGCGACGCTCGGGACCACGGTCAGCCACATCGAGGCGACCTCCCACGACATGCCGCTGTCGGTCAGCAGCGGTCCGGCGAACGAGGTGATCGAGAAGCCGACACCCAGGAAGCCCATCAGCAGACCGGTCGCGAAACCGCGACGGTTCTTCGGGAACCACAAGGATGCATGGGTGGCCAGGGACGCATTCATCACGCCGCCGCAGCAGCCCAGGAGCAGACGCAGCACGAGCATCCCGGTATAGGACTCACCGACCACCGGGATCAAAAGCGCCGAAACGGCGTTGCACAGCAGGCCGATGACGACGATCTTCTTCACCCCGATACGGGCGGCCCACTTGCCGGCGAAGACCGGAACCACGCAGAACGTGAGCATCGATGCGGTGGTGAGCAACGACAGTTGGGTGGCGTTGATTCCCCAGTCGTCCTGGATGACCGTGCCGAACACGGCGACGGTGTTCAGGCCGATGAAGCAGCACATGAAGCACAGCAGGCTGACCAGCAGGACCCACCAACTGTAGAGGGGTGCACGTGTGTAGGTCACTCGCGCGCCGGTGAGCGTCGATGTTGTCATGACGTGGCTCCTGGTATCTGGATTCTCCGCCGACAAGGCAGGAGGCGTCTTCGGGTGGGTGCGGTGAACCTAAGTGCACACGGCGCGCGGCGGATTCGACCGCCAATTGCAGTCGGAACAAATGCAGGCGGTGGCGCAAGATGGGGCCACAACCCAATAAACGAACGTACGTATGTTACGTTCAGTCTCGGTTGTCGTGTCAACGATCACAACGAGAGTTGGTGCCGAACAACCCCGCAGCGTCCAAGTAGTGGGGTCGAACCGGCTTCGGCCACAGAACACGCGTGCACCAGCCGGGCGTGCGAGGGCTTCGAAAGGTGTCAGGCGAGCGAGACGGTGACCGCCTTGCTCTGCAGGTAGCCGTCGAGGGCTTCGCCGCCCATCTCCTTGCCCCAGCCGGACTGCTTGAAGCCACCGAAGGGCAGAGCGGCGTCGAAGACGTTGTAGCAGTTGACCCATACCGCGCCGGCGTTGACCGCCTCGGCGAAGCGGTGGGCGCGACCGACGTTACTCGTCCACACTCCGGCCGCCAGACCGTAGGTGGTGTCGTTCGCGCGGCGCAGCACCTCGGCTTCGTCGTCGAACGGCATCAGCGAAACCACCGGGCCGAAGATCTCCTCCCGGGCGATGGTCATGTCGTCGTCGACCCCGCCGAGCACGGTCGGCTCGAGGTAGTAACCGGGCTCGCGGGTCTGGGCACCACCGGCGATGATCTCCGCTCCGTCACTGAGCGCGCCCTCGACGAAGGTCTTGACCTTGGAGCGGTGCTGGTCGGAGATCATCGGGCCGACCAGGACGCCGCGCTCGGCACTGGGCCCGATCTTGATCTGCGGCACCTTGGCGGCGATGCGGGTCTGGACCTCCTCGTAGACGTTGCGCTGCACATACAGCCGCGACCCGGCCGTGCAGGCCTCCCCCTGGGCGTAGAGGACGGCACCGAGCACTCCGTCGACGGCGATGTCGAGATCGGCGTCGTCGTAGATGACATTGGGGGATTTGCCGCCGAGTTCGAGGGTCAGCTTGCTCAGGTTCGATGCGGCCGCGACGACGATCCTCTTGCCGGTCTCGACCGAGCCGGTGAACGCAACCTTGTCGACCTGCGGGTGACCGGCCAACGGAGCTCCGGCGTCCGCGCCCGTTCCGGTGATCACGTTGACCACTCCGTCGGGCACACCGGCTTCGACAGCCAACTCCGCCAGGCGCAGCGGGGCCAGGGAGGCGAGTTCGGCGGGTTTGAGCACCACGGTGCATCCGGCGGCCAGCGCCGGGGCGAGCTTCCAGACCGCGGCGAGTGCTGCGCCGTTCCAGGGGATGATCTGGGCGACGACGCCGACCGGCTGACGCCGGGTGTAGGAGAAGAAGTCTCCGGGGTTCTGCCGCGACAGCGGGATGGTGCGTCCCTCGAGCTTGGTGGTCCACCCGGCCATGTAGCGCAGCAGGTCGGCCATGTTCGGCAGGTCGATGTCGCGGATGAACGCGTAGGGCTTTCCGCAGTCCTGGGTGTCGATGAGGGCGATCTCGTCGGCGTTGGCCTCGATGAGGTCCGCGAAGCGGTGCAGGATCCGGGCGCGGGCCTCGGCCGGCATCCGCCGCCACGTGCCGTCGTCGAATGCGCGGCGGGCAGCCTGCACCGCCAGTTCGACGTCGCGCGGGCCGCCTGCGGCGATCTCGGTGAGCTTTTCTCCGGTCGACGGGTTGAAGACGTCGACAGTGCCGCCTTCGACCGGATCCACCCACTTACCGTCGATCAACAGTTGATGACGGCTGGGGCTGGTCTCGGACATTTTTTCTCCTTCGGGTAGAGCTGCTCGGCGAACACACGAACGCTGGCGGCGATGATGCGGCCGTGGGTGCCGCCCGGCGCGCGCGGAAGTCTCTGCACCCGGCACGCTTACCACATACGAACGATTGTTTTCTTACGGTACCGGGTGGGCACCCGTCCATGTCAACGATCGCGCCCACCACGGGGTCAGGGGATGTTGCCTCGGTAGCGGGCCGACTGGTACGGGGTCGGCCAGTCGAGCGTGTCTTCGACGCCGAGTTCCTTTGCCGCCTTGAGCGGCCACATCGGCTCGCGCAGCAGGTTCCGTCCGACGAAAACAGCGTCGGCGGCTCCGTCGACGAGGACTTGCTCGGCCTGCGAGGAGTCGGTGATCAGCCCGACGGCCGCGACCGGCAGGGATGTTTCGTTGCGGATCCGGCGAGCGAACGGCACCTGGTATCCCGGTCCGACGGTGATCTTCTGCTCCGGGGTCAGGCCGCCGCTGGAGACGTCGACGAGGTCGATCCCGGAGCCCTCGAGCGAACGGATCAGCGCGACGCTGTCGTCGACGTCCCAGCCGTCCTCGGCCCAGTCGGTGGCGGAGATCCGGAGCAACAGCGGCAACTCCTCCGGCCAGACCGCGCGGACCGCGGCGATGATCTCCCGCAGCAGCCGGGCGCGGCGGTCGGGGTCCCCGCCGTAGTCGTCGGTGCGCCGGTTGGTGATCGGCGACAGGAACTGGTGGAGCAGGTAGCCGTGTGCGGCATGGATCTCGACGACCCGGAATCCCGCGGCCAGGGCACGGGCGGCGGCGTCGGCGAAGTCGGTGACCACCTTCGCAATGTCGGCGACGGTCATCTCGCGCGGCACGGCCTGATCTCCCCAGGCCGTCGCCGACGGACCGAGCGTCTCCCAGCCGCCCTCGCTGATCGGGACGGTCCCGTCGCCCTCCCAGGGAACGTGCGCGGAGGCCTTGCGGCCGGCGTGCGCGAGTTGAATACCGGGGATCGATCCGTGCTCGGTGACGAACCGGTTGATGCGGGAAAACGCGTCGAGCTGCGTGTCGTTCCACAGCCCGGTGCACTTGGAGCTGATCCGCCCTTCCGGACTGACCCCGGTCGCCTCGGTGAGCACCAGGCCGGCCTTCCCCTTGGCGAACGAGCCGAGGTGCACCAGATGCCAGTCGTCGGGTACGCCGTCGGCGGCGGAGAACTGGCACATCGGCGCCACCCAGAGGCGGTTGCGAAAAGTCACACCGCGCAGGGTCAGCGGCGAGAACAGCCGCGTGCGATGAATGGTGGGTTGAGACAACACGAGCTCCTCGGGTCTGGTTTGGTGGCCGTCATTCCAGCGTGGAGCCGGCGTTCGGGCCCTCGAGGAACTTGTTGGGGGTCAGGAAGAAACACAGCACCAGGGCCCCGTTCGGCGCAGAGGCGCGGTGCTGGTTGCCCTGCGGGCGCCACGAGAAGTTCCCGACGGTGGTCTCGCCTTCCTCGTCGACGATGCTTCCTTCGAGCACCCAGGTCTGCTCGATCCGGACGTGCTCGTGCAGCGGCAGGACCGATCCGGGCTGCCAGCGGAACAGGGCGGTGAGCAGACCGCTCTCCTCGTCTTTGAGTAGCACCTTGATATCGATGCCCTCGTACCCGGAGGGGCGCCAAGGAAGGGCGTCGACGTCGACGTAGCGCGAGGCCAGCGGCGGAAGTGCGTTGAGTTCGTCGGCGAAGGGGGTGATCGCGGGCATGATGGTGTTTCTTTCTGTGTAGTGGTGTGCGGGTGCGCGAGTCAGAACGACCGCGGCAATCCCAGGTACTTCTCACCGATGTGGTTGCGGAGCATCTCGTTGGTCAATGGGGCGAAGGTGTAGAGGCGGGCGTCGCGGAACAACCGCTCCATCGGGTATTCCTTGCTGAACCCGGATCCGCCCATCAGGCGCATGCCGGCGTCGGTGACGGCGACCGCCGCATCTGAGGCGGCGACCTTGGCCATGGCGCTGAGAATGTCGGCGCGTTTCCCGGTGGCGGTGGCCTCGGCGGCCTGGAGCATCAAGGCACGGGCCGATTCGATCGCGATGGCGCCGTCGACGAGCCGGTGCTGGCCGGCCTGGAAGCTGCCGACCGGACGCCCGAACACCTGACGCTGGCGGCCGTAGTCGACGGCGGCTTCCAGCGCGCCCCGCGCGATCCCGAGTGCGGCGGCGGCGGCGTTGAGTCGTTCCCCGTTGAGCGTGCCCAGCACCTGCCGGAACCCCTGGTCGACGTGCCCGAGGACGGCGGAGGCATCGATTTCGACGTTGTCGAAGGTGACCTCGCAGGTGTCCAGGCTGTGGATGGCGAAGGTATCGAGTTCCCGCACGGTGATGCCGGGAGTGTCGGTCGGGACCACGAACATGGTGATGCCGTCGATCGGAGAGGACTCGGGCGTCGAGGTCCGGGCCAGGACGATGAGATTCCTCGCGTGCTGCGGACCCGAGATCCAGGTTTTGGAGCCGTTGAGAATCCACCGGCCGTCGTCGGACTTCTTCGCCCGGGTGCGCATGACGCGGGCGACGTCGGTGCCGCCGTCGGGTTCGGTCAGTGCGAAGGCGACCCGCTCGCTGCCGTCGAGGAGCGGGGCAAGGACGGTGCTGCGCTGCTGGTCGCTGCCGTACTCGGTGAGCAGTCCGACGCCCATGTACTGCACGACCAGGCACACCGCCATCGAGGTCGGGCCGGCGGCGAGCTCTTCGAGGACGATGATCTGGAGTCTCGGGTCGGCGCCGCTCGTGCCGTCGGCCTGGGCGTCGAGTCCGATCAGCCCGGCTTCGCCGAGCGCCCGGTACAGCTCGAGGTCGAACGCGTTGGCGTCGTCGAGTTCCCTGACCCGCTGCGGGGGTGCAAATCGTTCGATGATCTCGCGCACCATCTCGCGCAGATCCGCTTGCTCCGTGGTGTCCGGCAGGGTGCCGCTTCCGATCATGAGACTCCTCCGACTCGGGGTGACCGCGGCCTTCGGGGCGCAAGGGTGCGGCCGTCGCGCTGTGACCCGGTCACCCACCCCACGATACAAACGAACGCACGTTTTTCCAAGGGTCAGATGACCATTCCTTCCACCTAGACAAACAAACACCCGTTCGTATAGCGTGTGTGATGCCCATTACAGAGGGCGTGCAGGCCGCACGGTCCCACAACGCAACCGGCCCCGCCCTCACTCGTCGTGAACTCGCGTTTCACCCGCGAAAGACGGCACCGACCAGCACGAGAAAGGGTGACCATGCCTCCCACCGAGACCGCTGTCGACTGGAGCCGGCTCTGGTCGGATCCGTCGATGCTCCGCCTGCGACGTGACCGCCGAAGTTTCTTCACCGTTGCCTGGAGCGTTTTCGCGGTGGCATTCTGCGCGCTCGTCGGCTTCGCCGCCTTCGCCCCGGAGATCATCGCGACACGTCCCGTCCCGGGTCTGAGCGTCGGGCTGATCCTGTCCCTGGCCTACGTCGCGACGGTGATGAGCCTCGGCGCCTGGTACGTGCGCCGCGCACGCCACTGGGACATCCTGGCCGCGGCCGTGCTGAGCGTGCCCGCCATCCGAGAGCGAGAGGTCGCGGGCAATGTCTGACGGATTCAACACCACCGCCGTCGTCGTCACGATCCTGCTGCTGGCGACCACCTTCGTGGCGACCTACTTCGCCTCGCGCCGCACGAAGACGTCGGCGGAGTTCTGGACGGCCGGCGGGGGTATGACCGGACGCAAGAACGGCACCGCCATCGCCGGCGACTTCCTGTCCTCGGCCTCCCTGCTGGGTTACGCCGGGCTGGCCTACCTCTACGGCATGGACGGCATCGTCTACGCGATCTTCGCGTGCGGGATCTTCCTGATGGTGATGTTCCTGATCGCCGAAAAGCTGCGCAATCTGGGGCGTTTCACGTTCGCCGACGCGCTCGCCACCCGACTGCGGTCCGGTCCGGTCCGCATCGTCTCGGCGATCTCGACGCTCTTCATCTGTGTCTTCTACCTACTCGCCCAGATGGTTGCCGGCGGCGTGCTGATGGAGGCCCTCGCCGGAATCGACTTCTCCTGGGGCGTGGTGATCGCCGCGGTCCTGATGCTGACCTATGTGCTCTTCGGCGGCATGCTCGCCACGACGTGGCTGCAGATCATCAAGGCCGTGGCCCTGATGAGCGTCGTCGCGCTGCTGGTGATCCTGGTTCTCATCCGGATCGATCCCAACCCGCTCAACATCATCGAGCAGGCGGTCTCGCAGAGTAAGTTCGGCGATCACTACCTGGCCACCGGCAACTCCTTCAAGGGGCCCTGGAACATCATCTCCATGGCAGTGGCCGTGACGTTGTCCGCGGTGGGCCTGCCCCATGTGCTGATGCGGTTCTTCACCGTTCCCGACGCCATCGAGGCACGCAAGTCCGCGATCTGGGCGATCAGCCTGATCGGTGGATTCAACGTCCTCATCGCGTTCCTCGGCATCTCGGCACGCGCCGCCCTCGGCGCCGGCGGGGAGGAAATCGCCGGCAAGGGCGGCAATCTCGCCCTACCCGCCTTGACCGTCTGGCTCGGCGGTGGCGACGGCTTCGCGTCCGACCTGCTGCTGGCGCTGGTGGTCGCGGTCTCGATCGCCACGCTGCTGGCGGTATCGGCCGGCCTGGTGCTCAGCGCGTCGAGCACGATCGCCCACGACCTGTGGGCCAAGACGTTCCACCGTCCCGAAACCGAGGAAATGACGGTCGGCCGGATCGCGGCAGTGGCGTTGGTGATCGTCACCGTCGGTGTCACCCTGGCCATCGGCGGCACCCAGAACGTGACCTTCCTGGCCACGCTGGCGACCTCCACCGCGGCCAGCGCGAACTTCCCCGTCCTGATCATGACGCTGCTCTGGCGGCGGATGCGTACCCTCGGCGCCGTAGTCGGGGCGCTGTCGGGTCTGCTGACGGCGCTGGCGCTGATTCTGACAGGTCCGCTGGTGTGGCCGAGTCTGGCTCCGCTGCTGTCGGATTCACTGACGACCACAGCGCCCTTCCCGCTGGCCTTCCCGATCCTGCTGTCGGTGCCCGCCGGATTCCTCGGGTGCATCGTGGGCAGCTACCTCAGTCGTGAGCCCGCAAATGACGCCGCCTTCGACGAACTTCAAGTGCGAGCCCTGACCGGGGCAGGTCTGGACAAGACGAAGACCCTCGCGCACTGAATCCCCTCACGGCGGCGTTCGACCGGAAGCTGTCATCTCCGGCCGAACGCCGCCGTGCATTCCCGATTGGTCGCCGAACTTCTACCGTCGCCGACCCCGACTGAAGGAGAAATGTATGTCCGTCAAGATCGTTGCGCTGATCACGTCGAAGTCCGAGCTCTCTCGCGACGAGTTCCTCCGGTACTGGAACGTCGAGCACCCCCAGTACGTATGGAAGCTCCCGGAACTCGAGCGCTACGTGCAGAACCCGGCGATCGAGCATCGCACGGAATGGGCCTACGACGGGATGGCGGAGCTGTGGTTCCCGTCCGTCGCCGCGGTGGCCCAGGCGTTCGCCTCGCCGGAGGCGGACGCCGTCCGCGAGCACGAGGAAGAATTCATCGGGGACATCACCTGGTTTCTCGCCTCCGAGTCGGAGATCGTGCCGGTCTGAACGGGGCCGTCGAGATCAGGGTTCGCGCAGGATGCCCTCCTGGGACGCCGAGGCGACGCGAAGACCCGCCTCGGTGGTGAAGTCGCAGGTGCACAGGCATCGGCCACCGGTGGCGATCGGGCTGACCTGCCGACACAGCATCCAGTCGTTCATCGAGAACCGGCGGTGAAACCACATCGCGTGGTCGATGCTGGCACCGGCAATCACCCGGTTGCCGTACCAGGAGCGCCCGTGGGGCATCAGCGCAGGATCGAGCAGTGTCAGGTCGCTGATGTACGTCAGCAACGCGGTGTGCAGCAACGGCTCGTCCGGGACGTGCGCGGCCGCGCGTACCCAGAACAACTGTTCCGGGACCCGGGTTCCGGCCGATGCGAGCGCTTCAGGATGATCGACGAAGCGGAAATCGAACGGATGCGGATCCGACCACCACGCCGGCAGCATGGCAAGGTCCGGTTCGAGTCGTTCGCCCAGCGGCGGCAGCTGACCCGGTGTGGTGCCGGGCGGCGACGCCGACCACTCGTGCTCAGGTCCGGTCTGCGCGGTGGCGAACGACAACTGCAGCGTCGCCAGTACCGCACCGCCCTGCGTCGCTGTGACGGCGCGGGCGCTATAGGAGCGGCCGTCGCGCAGGATCGTCACCTCGTAGACGACCGGCGCCTCGGGGTCTCCGCCGCGCAGGAACAGCGCGTGCAGGGAATGTGGGGTTCGACCGACGGTCACCGTCGCACCGGCGGCCATCAGCGCCTGGGCGAGAACCTGCCCACCGAAGAGCCGCGGCAGTTTCCGGGCCGCGGTCGGTCCACGGAACCGGTTCCCACCGGTGGGGGTCACTCGCAGAGCGTCGACCAGCAACTCGAGTTGTTCGGCAGACGCAATCACCGTCCGTGTCCTCTCTGTCGTCGACCCCACCTCACGGATGCGGCGGGGACCATCGTTGACCGTTACCACATCTGACGGTACCGTAAGCGAACGTACGATTGTTTGTCTAAGCGACATGGTCTTACGAAGGCGACCCCACACCGGGGCGTCCATCGCACAGGTATTTCGAAACCCCAAGGAGTCCGGGCATGTTGTCCAAGGTCCTCGTCGCCAACCGCGGCGAAATCGCGGTCCGCATCATTCGCACGTGTGCAGAGGCCGGTGTAGCCAGCGTCGCCGTGTACTCGGAGGCGGATGAGAAGGCACTGCATGTGCGACTGGCCGACGAGGCGGTCCTGCTCGGCGCGGCCTCCGCGTCGGAGTCGTACCTGGCGATCGACAAGATCATCGAGGCAGCCAAGAGCACCGGTGCGCAGGCCGTGCACCCCGGCTACGGCTTCCTGGCCGAGAACGCAGCGTTCGCCAAGGCCGTGGAAGACGCCGGATTGATCTTCATCGGGCCCCCCTCCTCGGCGATCGAGGTGATGGGTTCGAAGATCGCCGCCCGCGATCTCGCCGCGAAGGCCGACGTCCCGCAGGTCCCCGGCTCGCAGGGCACCATCGCCTCCGTGGCGGACGTGATCGCGTTCGGTGACGAGCACGGCTACCCGGTGGCGATCAAGGCCACCTACGGCGGTGGCGGCCGCGGCATGCGCATGGTCGCCTCGGCCTCGGAGGCCGAATCCGCGTTCGCCTCGGCCAAGCAGGAATCCGCTGCCGCGTTCGGTCGTGACGACGTCTACCTCGAGCGGTACCTGTCCAGCGCTCGCCACGTCGAGGTCCAGGTCTTCGCCGACACCCACGGTAGTGCGGTGTGGATCGGCGACCGCGACTGCTCGGTGCAGCGCCGACATCAGAAGCTGATCGAGGAAGCACCCGCTCCCGGCCTGTCGGATGAGCTGCGCCGCGCCATGGGCGAGGCGTCGGTCCGCCTGGCCAAGCAGGTCGGCTACGTCGGCGCCGGCACCGTCGAGTTCCTCGTCGAGGCCGACCGGGAGGCCTTCTACTTCCTGGAGATGAACACCCGCATCCAGGTCGAGCACCCGGTCACCGAGATGACCCTGGGCCTGGATCTGGTCGCCGAGCAACTCGCCGTCGCCGCCGGCGAGCCGCTGTCGATCACCGAGTCCGGCGCCGTCCCGCGAGGGCACGCGATCGAGGTCCGCGTCAACGCCGAGGACACCCGCGGCGCCCTGTTCATGCCCAGCCCCGGACCGATCGCCACCGTGCAGGCACCGACGCGCGCCGGCGTCCGCTGGGACGGCGGCTACGAATCCGGCGACGAGGTCCAGCCGTACTACGACAGCCTGGTGGGCAAGCTCATCGTGTGGGCACCGACCCGGGACCGCGCCCTGGACCGGCTGACCCTCGCCCTCGACGAGCTGATCATCGACGGCGTGCCCACCACCGTCCCCGCCGCACGACAGATCATTGCGCACAAGGACTTCCGCAACGTCGCCATGCACACCAACTGGCTCGAGCGCGACATCGACTTCGCCTCGCTGCTGCCGCCGGTCGAGGACCTGTCCGACACCGATGCCGAGGACACCGAGGAGATGCTGCCCCGCAACGAGGTGTGGGTCGGTGACCGCCGCTACGTCATCCCGTTCTTCACCCCCGCAGGTCCGGCCGCTGCCGCGCCCGTCGCCGAGCCGCAGGCGCGCCGCGCCGCGACCGGCGGACCACGGAAGAAGCGGGGCGGCGGCGCCGCGGCGAGCGGTGAGGCCAAGAGCCCGATGCAGGGCACGGTCGCGCAGATCGACGTCGAGGTCGGCGCCCAAGTCGAGGCGGGGCAGGTGCTGATGGTGCTGGAGGCGATGAAGATGCAAAACCCGATCCGTGCCGCCGTCAACGGTGTCGTCGAGTCCTTGCACGTCGAGGTCGGGCAGGTCGTCGCGGCCGGAGCATCCCTGGCCACCGTCGTGGTGGCAGGTGAGTGAGATGACCACACCCGCAGGGCCGCCGGTCGCGGTCGTCACCGGCGCCGGCGGCGGACTCGGAGCCGTCACCGCCACGGTGCTCGGCGAACTCGGCCTGGCGGTGGCGTGCGTCGACATCGACGAAGTCGCGGCCAAGCGCACCGCCACCGAGCTGGGCAACAACGGGGTCGCCAGCGCCGCGTACGGCGTGGACATCACCTCCGAATCGGCGGCCGGCTCGTTGGTCGACGCGGTGCACGCCGACCTCGGCCAGGTATCCCATCTGGTCAACATCGCCGGCATCCTGCGCCGCACCCATCTCGCCGACACCACCGCCGACTCCTGGCGGCAGGTCATGGACGTCAACGTCACCGCCCCGTTCCTGCTCACCCAGGCCTTCGCGGACGATCTGAAGGCCGCCGAGTACGGACGAGTGATCAACTGCGCCTCATTCGCCGGCACCCGCGGCTACGAGTACTCCGCCTACGCCGCCTCCAAGGCCGCACTGATCAACCTGACCAGCTCCCTGATGTTCGACTTCTGGGGCACCGCGGTCACCGTGAACGCCGTCGCCCCCGGCGCGATGGTCACCCCCATGCTCGACCGCCCCGCGGCAGAGCGGATGGCGGCCAAGACACCGACCGGACGCATCCTCGACCCCGACGACGTCGCCGCGGTGATCGGGTTTATCGCCGGCCGCGCATCCCGCGGGGTCAACGGCACCACCACCGTGATCGACGGCGGCGCCTCCCTGCTGTTCAGCTACAAGTAGCGCCCCCACCGACGATTCGTAATCCACTACCTCCGAAACAGTTTGGAAAGATCATGACTGACATTCTCGACGAGAAGACCACAGCGGCCCCGGTAGGCCCGCATGAAGAGCTCGAGACGCGGCTGGCCAAGGCTCGGCTCGGTGGCTCGGAGAAGCAACGCCAGAAGCAGATCGATGCAGGCAAGATGCTCGTGCGCGACCGGTTGGAACTCCTGTTCGACAACAGCTGGTCCTTCGAGGACGGCCTGCTCGCCCGCTACGACGAGGGTCTGCCCGGCGACGCCGTCGTCACCGCGGTCGGCAAGGTCGACGGCCGCGATGTCGTCGTCATCGCCAACGACTACACCGTCAAGGCCGGCACCTGGGGCAAGCGCACCTTCGAGAAGATCGTCCGCGCCCAGGAACTCGCCGACTCCACCGGCACCCCGATCGTGTACCTGTTCGACTCCGCGGGCGCCCGCATCGACGAACAGTTCGAAAGCTTCGTCGGCCGCCGTGCCTGGGGCAATATCTTCTACAACCAGGTCCAGATCTCCGGCCGCGTCCCCCAGGTCTGCGCCCTCTTCGGGCCTTCCCCCGCCGGCTCGGCCTACGTGCCCGCGCTGTGCGATCTGACGATCATGGTCCGCGGTCACGCCACCGCCTACCTCGGCTCCCCCCGCCTGGCTCAGATGGTGACCGGCGAGGACGTCACCCTCGAAGAGATGGGTGGGGCGGAGATGCACTCGACCGTCTCGGGCCTGTCCGACGTCCTCGTCGAGGACGACGCGGAAGCCATTGCCGCCGTGCGGGTATGGCTGTCGTTCCTGCCGTCGAACTGGCAGCAGGAGCCCCCGATCACCGCTCCGGCCGACCCTTCCGGTGCCCGGACCATCAAGGAGATCGTCCCCGAGGTCGAATCCGAGATCTTCGACATCCACGAGCTGATCGACTCCCTTGTCGATGACGCCAGCTTCTTCCCGTACAAGGATTTGTTCGCCCCGGAGCTGGTCACCGGATTCGCGCGCCTGAACGGCCAAAGCGTCGGCATCGTCGCCAACCAGCCCACCGTCAAGGGCGGGGTGATCTTCCCCGACTCTTCCGACAAGGCCGCCCGATTCATCTGGATCTGCAACGCCTACAACATCCCGATCCTGTTCCTGGTCGACATCGCCGGCTACATGATCGGCTCCGAAGTCGAACGTCAGGGCATCATCCGGCACGGCGCGAAGATGATCTTCGCCGTCTCCGAGGCCCGCGTCCCCCGCATCACCGTGCTGCTGCGTAAGGCGTACGGCGGCGGTTACCTCGCGATGTCCGGTGCCCCGATGCAGCCGGACGCATTGATCGCGCTGCCGACGGCCAAGCCTGCCCTGATGGGGCCGGACGCCGCCGTGAACGGCATCCACTACAACCGCATCCAGGCCATCGAGGATCCGGAGGAGCGGGCCGCGTTCATCGCCGAGAAGCAGGCCGAGTACGCCGCCGGCATCGACGTGTTCAAGATCGCGAACGAGAACGCCGTCGAAGCGGTCGTGCCCGCGAACGAGCTGCGCAACGAACTCACCCAGCGTCTGGCGCTCTATCGCAAGCGGGACCGCACCGCACCCGCCCGCCGAAACGGCGTCACCCCGGTATGAGCGCGCCGGTGCTCGCACCGCGGCGGGAAGGTCTCACCGGTGTCGTCACCGGTGCGGGCACCGGGATCGGTCGGGCCTGCCTCGAAGTGCTGGTCGACCACGGCGCCCGCGTCGACGCGTGGGATCGGAGCGACGGGGCCCTGGCAGATCTTGCCGGGCGTGAGGATGTCGCTGCCCGTACCGTCGATGTCACCGATGCGGCGGTCGTCGCATCCGCAGCGTCGGCGGCGTTGAAGCATTGGGGCCACATTGATTTCGTGATCAACTGCGCAGGCGCGTTTCTGGTCGGTCCGCTAGCCGATGTCAGTGCCGCGTCGGTGCGTGCGCTGTTCGAGGTGAACGTGCTCGGGACGACGGTGGTCACGCAGGCGTTGCTCCCGGCGCTCGAGAGCAGCAGGGGGTCCATCGTGAACGTGGCCAGCTCGGTTGCCCTCAAACCGACCGCCAGTAACGCGCACTACGCGGCGTCGAAAGCGGCGGTCGCGCACCTGACCCGGTGCTGGGCCCTGGAATTGGGCCCCAAGGGTGTCCGGGTCAACTCCGTCGCTCCCGGACCGACGCCGACCGCGATCTACCGGACCGCCGGGATGAGCGCGGAGCAAGAGTCGACGCTACTCCGCGAGCGGGCTGAGGCGATTCCACTCCGCCGGGTCGGCGATCCCGTCGACACCGCCCGGTGGATCGCACGGTTCGCACTCGAGGACGACTGGACGACCGGCGTCGTTCTTCCGGTGGATGGTGGGATGGCGCTCTGACGCCGCGCATCCTCGCCATTCGCTTTCAGCACCCGGATCCCGGGCCCTCACGACGAGGGCCCGGGATCCGGTGCCTCCCGTCGGATCAAGTCAACCTTCGACTCCGAAAGCGACCTATCCCGCAGTGCCTGATCATTCGGACCACCACATCGACCGGGACTGGCAGCACCGCGCCTCCTGTCGCGGCACCGACACCGAGAGGTTCTTCTCCCCCGACGGTGAACGCGGCAGCGTCCGTGCCCGGCGTGAGCGCGCCGCCAAACAGATCTGCCAAGACTGTCCCGTGCTCGCCGACTGCCGCGCTTACGCCCTCACCGCCACCGAGTCTTATGGCATCTGGGGTGGCATGTCCGAAACCGAGCGCGCCCGCCAGACCAGACGTACCCGCCTCGCGTCCCGGCCCGGGGAGTACGTCGCGCCACCGGACCCTCGAACCGCGCCGGACCCGAGCACGTCATGAGGTAGAACAGTCACGGCCACCCACTACGACGCACCGAGAGTCATCGAATCCGGCGAGTCCGCAGGAACGTCCCTCGAACAGAGGTCGGCCAGCAGGGAGGACGCGCAGTCACCCGTCGTGTACGTCGAGGACGTGCGTGATCCCGACACAGTCCGACGAATCACCTGCACCGGCCATCGGGCCCGTATGAGGCACCCTCACTGAGCAGAGGCGCGAAGACACGCAGCGCAAAACCCACTGCCCCTTCACCCGCGACGGAAACGTCTCGGGTGAAGG
Organism: Rhodococcus sp. LB1; assembly: GCF_001583455.1. NCBI lineage: Bacteria > Bacillati > Actinomycetota > Actinomycetes > Mycobacteriales > Nocardiaceae > Rhodococcus > Rhodococcus sp. LB1. Next base: position 70,335 of record NZ_LTCZ01000035.1, read on the forward strand.
GGCAGTGGGGATGGTCCCGCGGCCAGACTTGGACCGGCCACGGAATCCGACGGCTTCTAGCCGCCGACCTTCTGACTTGCGCCGGCGTCGATGGGCAGGTTGATTCCGGTGATGTACCGCGATTCGTCCGAGGCCAGGAAGAGCACGGCGTTGGTGATGTCGATGGGTTCGACCCACGGGATGTTCGGGAGCGAGTGCATCGTGGCGAACGCGTCGCGGGAGTCCTCGAGCGTCGGGTGCGCGAGGTCCGGACGGAAGAGTCCGTAGAAGGTCTCGTTCTGCAAGAGCTTGGTGTTGACGTTCGTCGGATGGACCGCATTGACACGGATCCCCTTGGGGCCCAGCTCGTTCGCGAGGGTGTGCATCAGTCCGACGATGCCGTGCTTGGCGGTGACGTAGTGGCCGACGTTCGGGTAACCGTTCAAGCTCGACGTCGATCCGGTAAAGATGACCGAGCCACCTTCGCCCCGCTCGACCATGTTCGGCACCGCGGCCTTGACGGTGTGGAAGACACCGGTCAGGTTGGTGTCGATCATGTCGTTCCACTGCTCTTCGGTCAGGTCCAGGACCTTGTTGGCCGAGATGATGCCTGCGTTGGCGCAGACGATGTCGATACGGCCGAACTCAGCGAGGCCGTCGGCGACCGCAGCCTCCATCTGCTTCAGGTTGCGCACGTCGGCCTGCGCGATGACGACGCGGCGGCCCAGCTCCTCGACCAGTCGCGCCGTTTCCTTCAGGTCGTCGAGCGACGCCATCGGGTACGGCACACTGCCGATCTGGTCGGCGATGTCGATGGCGATGATGTCAGCGCCCTCTTTGGCCAGCCCCAGTGCGTGTGAACGGCCCTGGCCGCGTGCGGCCCCGGTAATCAGGGCGACCTTGCCCTCCAAGCGGCTCATTGAGTTTCCAATCTCTCGATGTACGACCCTGCCGATGTCGGCGGAGCAACCAACAAACGTACGTGCGTTTGTTTAATTAGAGTGTGATGTGAGCGACAGCAAATGTCAACCATGCGTGCCGGGTGAAGACGAGGGCCCGTGCATGCGCCATGGCGGCAGACGAGCACCACAAAATGATCAACAGAGTCCGGGAAGCATTCTCCGCGAGAGCATTACCGAGACAACGGGACGAACAGCGCAGCGATCCCACGTGCGTACGCGGCCGTAGCCATCGATCGGGGACGACCGCAACCACGCACCGCTCCGGGGCATTCGTTGGGTGTGTGTCACCAAACTTGTCAGCCCGCACCCCGGGCCGGTGCCCCGGGCGCGGGCTGAACGGAGATACGGTCGGGTCAGCCGGCGTTCTCGACGCCGAGCTGGCGCAGCGCCATCTTGATGTAGGTGTTGACGACCTTGTCGAGCGACTTCGGGCCGCCAGGCTTGTACCAGGACGACACGTGCGCACCCTGAGCCAGTATCGAGTACGTCTGCAATTTGGCATCGAGGATGTCCGCGCCGGTTTCCTTGGCCACATCCTTGATGAGTTTCTGCAGCAGGCGCTCGTACTCGGCACGCTTGGCGAGGACCAACTCCAAGTCTCCGTCGCTCAGGGCCCGGAGCTCGGTATTGCCGATGAACGTCTCCCGCGCATGCTCCGCGTGATAGCGGATGTGGCAGTCGACCGCCGCCTTGAACCGGTCCAGCGCACTCCCATCGACGCTGACGAGCGCTTTGTTCACGGCTTCGAGGAGTTCGTCCATGACCGACACCATGATGTCGGTCAGCAATTCTTCTTTGCCGCTGATGTGGTTGTAGAGGCTGCCGACCTGGATGCCGACCTCGCTCGCAACGGTGCGCAGCGACGTGGCCTCGTAGCCGTGCTCGTAGAACAGGCTGGCCGCGGCCTCCCGTATAGCGACGTTGGTGCGCTCGCCGCCGCGTGTCACCCGAGTTGCTCGCGTCACTGTGCCCCCTCCGAGGTAAATTGGACGGTCCCCGAAGGGGCCGGCAAGCGGTCTCAGGAACAATCGTACGTTAGTCGATCGCTATTCTCGCTGATTGTCGGCACGGTTGTCACCAGCCCATCGTCGCCCGGATGTTCGTTTTGACAATCTTGCCGCTGGGATTCATCGGCAGGGCGTTCGGGCCCACGAGCGCGATCATCTTCGGGACCTTGTATCCAGCCAAGTGCTTGCGCAGGAACGTGGCGATCTCCGTCTCCGTGACGGTCTGACCCGGCCGAACGGCGATTACCGCTCGCACTTCCTCGTCCCACTCCTCACTCGGCACGCCGAGGACGGCGGCTTCCATGACAGCCGGGTGCGTGTGGAGCAACTGCTCGATCTCCGAGCTGTACACGTTCTCGCCACCGGTCTTGATCATGTCCTTGGCCCGGTCGCGGAAGTACAGGTAGCCATTTTCGTCGCGAACCGCCAGGTCACCGGTACGCAGCCACCCGTTGTCGAGTACCTCCTTGGTGGCCTCCGGTCGACCGAAGTATCCGGTCATCAGATTGGGGCCGCGGACGCAGATCTCTCCGATCTCCCCCACCGCGGTCGGGGCACCGTCGTAGAGATCACGCAACTCGACCTCGGTGAGGAGGTATTCGGTGCCGATCGAGCCGTCGATCTCCGGCCGGAGCATGTCCTGCGGGAGCAAACGGGTGACCATCGGCCCGGCTTCAGTGAGGCCGTAGCGGAAGAAGAGGTCCACGTCCGGGATCAGGGACGACACTGCCAGCTTGTCCGGCATGCGCAACAACCCGGCACCGGTGTGGAGAGCCTTGAAATTGTTGCGGAACCCATCGGTGTCGAACGTGCCCGACTTGAGCATGCGCCGGATCATGTTGGGCACGAGGAACATGTTGGTGATCGACTCGCGGGCGACGAGGTCCGCGATCTCCTCTTCCACGAATTTGTGGACGAGGACCGAGCTGTTCCCCGTGACGTAATGGGGCAGGAACCAGCACAGCAGTGCGGCGGAGTGGAAGAGCGGGGTGACGACCAGGCCGCGATCGTTCGGGCGGCCACCGATCCGGCAGTCGGCGATTTCGTTGACTGCGTTGGTCAGGATCGCCGAGTGCGAGAGCACGACCCCCTTGGAGAAGCCGGTGGTGCCGCCGGTGAACAGGATGCAGGCAGCATCCGATGCTTGAACCGGCACATCCTTGATCGGTTCCGATCGCAGCAGGTGATCGAATTCGTCCCCCTCGTGCACCACGGCGACCGGCGCTTCGAGGTCATCACCGGCCAGGACCTCCGCGATGGCGGCGTCGAAGCCATCGCCGACGAGTACGACACGGGCGCCGGTCTCGTTGATGCCGTGGGCCAGCTCCTCGGTTGCCCATCGCCAGTTGTATGGGACAAAGGCGGCGCCGGCGGCGACGATTCCCAGGAAGGTTTCGATGCCGAAGGCGGTGTTGCCCGCCAGCACGCCGACGGTGTCACCGGGTTTGACACCCTGCGCCCGAAGGCCGGCGGCAATCCGCCACGCCCGGTCCGCGAGTTCTCCATGGGTGAGCCGGCGCGTACCGTCGAAGATCGCTTCGCGTTGAGGCACCAACCGCTCGTTGCGACGAATAGCGTCGACGAGAGTAAACATCGTTCTCCTTAGCCGTACAAGGTGTTGCTGTGGCCTTCAACACTACGTTAGGCGTACGTACGTTCGCTAGTCCCACGGCTCTGGAAATTCCCGCCAACTTCCAGCGAATGCCGAATGACCGCTCAGGACAAGACAGCGAATGGCTTGCGCTCGCCGGCGTGCGCCGTCACTACCACGAGCGCCCCGACGGAAGGGCCGCCTCGGAACACCTCACCCGGGGCACCCCTCGAGTGACGGCCGTACCTACCGCGAGTAGGTGGGTCACACGCCACCGATCAGCCGACGGCCGTTGCCGTACAGCGAGAGGCATCACGAAGGAGATTGATCCAACACTGAGGCAGGCAGGTTTGGAGCCCTACCGCTGCCGGCTTTCCGCGATCCGCGCTTCCGCGATCGCGGTCATTACGCGCTCAGTCATCTCCGGCCATGGCGGTCGCCGTAGCACCGCGATGGTGCTGATCACCGCAGCCGCGAACCCTGTGCATACCCCGATCAACGCGTGCCGGCTGGTGTCGACGGCCGGGATCCACGCGGTATTTTCTGCGCTGACGGAGTAGATGCCGACCGGACGCTCAGGCCGAGAGCCCCAACCTTTACGCGAAACGGTGACAATCACGGTGCCGTTACTCGCCTCGTATGGCTCGCCGAAGACCAGCAAATCGAGTCCTCCCGTCGGGGGTTGTCAGTCTACTGCGGGAACCTGTGCCTGGGCCGGATTCAGAATGATCGTTGACGCACGCAGGGGCACGGTCGATCGACCGTGCCGACGGGACGTGTTTGCTGTGACCGATCCCGACCATGTTCACGTGGTAGTTCCCCCCGACTGCTGGTTCCGACAGGGAATGTCGGAAGTTCGGTGGATTTGATGCTGGCGCAATCGTTACCAGAGACAAGGAGAGCCTGCGGACCGGTGGGGCGAGTGAGCGCAATGGTGCACTCGCCCCGCCGGCCCGTCGTCTCAGTCTCGCGCGTACACCTCGACGCCGCCGACAAACGTTGATCGGACACCGATTTTCGAGATCTGGTCGTGCGGTACATCCAGCGGATCCTCGTCGAGGACCACGAAGTCGGCGAGCCGGCCTGCGGCGAGTGTGCCCTTGCGGTCTTCCTCGCCGGTGGCAACGGCTGATCCTGCCGTGTAGATCGCGAGGGCTTCGGTCGGCGAGACTCGTTGCGACGACCCGACGAGGGCACCGTCCCACCCGGTTCGAGTGACCATGCTCTGCATCGCCAGGAGGGGTTCGACTGCTCCACAGGGGAAGTCGGAGGACCCCGCCACGGCCACTCCGGCATCGAGGAACGCCCGGTGGGCAAACATCCGCTCTACCCGGTCCTCGCCGTACCAGTCGATCAGATGGCTTCCATGTTGATGGACGTAGTTGCCGAAGGGGACCGCGATCGCGGAAAGCTCGTTCATGCGTCGCAAGATGTCCTCGTCCACCACACTGCAGTGTTCGATGCGGTGCCGCAGTCCGGGTCGCGGCATTTTCTTCTGCGCGGTTTCGAATTCGTCGAGGACGAGCCGGATGGCGCGGTCGCCGTTGGCGTGGACGCAGACTCGGTTGCCGTCACCGTGCACCTTCTGGACCACCTCCGCGAGTTCCTCACGGGTGAGCACCTGGATGCCGTGATGCCCGGTGTCGTGGTCCGGCTCTTCCAGCAGGAGGGTTCGTCCCCCGACAGCGCCGTCGACGAGCGCCTTCACGCCGACGAAGCGCAGGTAGTCGTCGCCGAAACCCGAGCGGAGGCCGAGCCGGTGTACTGAGTCGTAGTGCTCGGCGGCGAGAAGGAATCCGACACGCATCGTCAGCAGGCCCTGCTCGCGAGCTGCCTCGAACAGGCGGACATCCGCGGGCCCGGCAAATGCGTCACAGACCGATGTCAACCCTGCTGCGTGCCAACGGCGAATCACAGTCCCTAGCGCTGCTATCCGCTCGTCGAGCCCCAACTCCGGTACGACCGTCCTCCCGTCCACATCGCCCTGGGCGTAGGCGAAATCGGTGAGAGCGCGCTCATAGAGAATGCCGTTGAGCCGACCAGTTCCGTCCCGTCCGAAGTCACCTCCGCTGGGCGGCTCCGAATTGTCGGTGATACCTCCCGCGGCGAGCGCTGCGGAGTTGACCACTCCCCAATGACAGGCGACATGGAGGACGATCGTGGGAACGTTCCCGGTGACGGTGTCCAGGTCCCAGCGGGTCAGAACGCGACCTTCGGGCATCTTTGCGTCGTCGTAGCCCACCGCGCGGACCCAGCCCTGTGCAGGGTCGTCCTTGGCCGCGGCACCGACTTTGTCGAGTAGCTGCGTGAGCGTGGATGCGTGCGCGGGTGACACGTCGAGCTTCAGTTCGTTCTCGGCGGCCATAGCGAGGTGCAGGTGTGCGTCGTGAAATCCGGGTGAGATCACGGCGTCTCCCCTGTCGTCGACCCATGCGGTGGGGAACTGTCGGTGCAGATCGTCGGAGTCGCCGAGCGCAACGATACGGTCACCGATCATCGCGATCGCGTTGGCGGATTCCGCAGCGGAGGTGAGGATTCGACGTCCGCGAACGATGCGCGGTCGTGCGGGTGTATTCATGATGTGCTCCTTGGATCGTGGTGGTGATGGTGGTGTTCAGTCGACTTCGGCAACGACGTGACGGTCGGTCGCGACGTTGAGGCCGACATCTGTGCGCTCCGAGTGAGGGGCGGGCCGAGTTCGCGTTCGCCGGGCGAGCAGGACCACACACGCCAAGGTGAGCAAGGTGAGTGCCACGTGGTACGACGCCACCATGGCGATGCCGCTGCCGGCGAGGAGCCACTGAGCGATGAACGGCACCATTCCGCCGATCAACGTTGCCGACAACTGGTAAGCCAAAGAGATACCGGTATAGCGGATCCGGGCGTCGAACGCTTGCGCGAGAAAGCCGGCCAACACGGCAAAGTACGCCGGACTCGTCAGAGCACCGAGGGCGAGGCCGACGTAGATCAGACCAATCTCCCCTGTGCTGACCAGCGCATAAACAAGCGGAGTCAAGATCACCGTGGCGACCAGCGCCGTCACCATGACTCGCGTCCCCCCGAAGCGATCCGCCAGGAGTGCGCCGATGGGTTGGACGAAGAACTGCACGACCGTTGCCAGCAGCAAAGCCGACAAGATCGTCGATCGGCTGACACCCAGGTCCGTGGTCGTCCACGCAACCATGAATGTGCCCATGAAATATGCCCCACCGACACCGATCGCCGCGGCTCCGATTCCGAGAAGGAGCGGGACGGGAGCGGTTCGGACGGTTTCGAGTGCCGGCGCCTCGGAAATTTCCCCATGCTCCTTCGCTGCAAGGAATTCCGGTGATTCCTCCACACCGATTCGAATGATCAACCCGACCAGAAGCAGTACCGCCGAGAAGAGGAATGGGATCCGCCAGCCCCAGGAGGCGAAATCGTCGGCCGGGAGTGTGCTGACGCCCAGAAAGGCCAGGGTCGCCAAGATGTTGCCGACGGGCGATCCCTGTTGCGCGAAAGCGCCGAACAGCATCCGTCGGCCGGGCGGCGCGTGCTCGGCGGCGATCAACACCGCACCACCCCACTCGCCGCCCAACGCGAGTCCTTGAACCATCCGGAGCAGGATGAGCAGAACTGGGGCGGCGATGCCGATCGACGCATATCCGGGCAAAAGTCCGATGGCGGTACTGGACAGACCCATCAGGACGAGGGTGGTGATCAGCGTTTTCTTCCGGCCGATCCGATCGCCGAGATGGCCGAAGACCACACCCCCGAGAGGACGGGCCAGGAAACCTGACCAGAACGTCGCGAACGAGGCGAGCAGTCCCACGGTCGGCGATGCCGACGGGAAGAACACAGGCCCGAAGGCGAGTGCGGCCGCGGTACCGAAGATGAAGAAGTCGTACCACTCCACCGTGGTGCCGATCAGGGCGCCGAAGCCTGCTCTCCGAGCCCCGCGAAGGTTCGGGACGGCCTCGGAATCCGGGCCGGATATAGCGTTCATGCCTTCTCCTCGAAAGAAACGGAGCCATGAGCCGGCTCACAGTCACGTGCGTGGAGATAAGTGTGAAGAGTGCTGCTATAACCGTCCAATATCCATTTCGCAGCAGGCCAATGCCTAGGAGGCATGGTGGAGATTCGTGTACTTCGATACTTCCTCGCGGTCGTCGACCACGGGTCGGTTACGGCGGCCGCCCGCGCGGTGAGAGTGGCGCAACCCTCGCTCTCGCGGCAACTTCACAATTTGCAGCAGAAGCTGGGTGTCGAGTTGTTTCGCCGCGGACCGGGCGCCTTACGGCTGAGTGTCGCAGGCGAACGTTTCCTGCCGCTCGCGCGCGACCTCGTGGCGCGGGCCGACCAAGCGAGCTCAGTACTCAGGCACCTCGCCCGAGGCGGCGACATCCCGCTGACGATCGCGGCGCCGGCGACCACCATCGCCGACGTCCTCGCACCGTATCTCGCTGGTCGATACCTGAGGTCAGGACTGAACGACATCATCGAACGGGATACCCGCACCGTGTACGACGTGGTCCAGCGCGGAGATGCCGACATCGGCATCTCGACGTTCCCTCCACCCGGGTCGATGGAGACCCGAGTCATCGGCCGCGCCCCGGTGTGCGCGCTGGCATCACCGGAACATCCCCTGGCCGGACGGACCCAAGTCCCCTTAGCCGACCTCGCTCGAGAATCGCTCATCCTGATGCACCGCACCAACGCCGCCCGACTCGCATTCGATACCGCCACCGCAGGCCAAGGGCTCGCCTACGTCGACCCCCGAATTGTGTCGGTGACATCTGTGGCCAGAGCACTCGCCGCATCGGGCCAGGGGGTTGCCGTACTGACCGACCAACCGCTCTTCGACCTGGTTCGAGTGCCGATCCGGATCCCCGAGGGCTTCCTTGCCGTCACCCTCTATGCGGGCTGGGATCCCGAACACTTCGCCGCGCCCGCAGTGTCGGCACTCGTCGATTCGATCACCGACTACCACCGAAACGTCCTGACGCCGACGGCGGAAATCACGATCGCCGACCTACTGCACACTCCCGACCGACCGTGACACCGGCACTCACTGCGCGAGGAAGTCGGCGAGAGCCTGCGCCACGAGGTCGGGTTCGTCCTCGGTGAGGAAGTGCCCGGCTCCGGGGACGAGCGTCGCTCGCGCCCCGGGGATGCGGCCCGCGAGATCGTCGGCGAACGAACGGTCCAGCCATTCGTCGTCCGCACCCCACAGGATCTGCACCGGCACCTTCACGCTGCCGAGTTTGTCGACGACCTCGAGGGTGTCGCGTTCGTCGAAGTATTGGACCTGGTCGAGGTAACGCTGCTGCCCGCTGGGACCTGCGAAGGGACCGAGGTACGCCTCCGCGACGGACGACGGCAGCCGACGACGGGTCGCGGTGTCGAGGTGCGCCTCGGTGATCCGCTGGAAGATGTGCGTCGGCATCGTGCGGTACACGTCGAGGTGGCGTTGCATGTGCTGCGCCACCGGCGTCACCCACGGTGAGAGCACCGCCGCGTCGAGGAGGGCGATGCGACGGACCGGGACTCCCTCGACGAGGTGTGCCCGGAGCACCGTCGCCGCACCGATGTCGTGGCCGACCAGCACAGGCTGGTCGAGCCCCCAATGCTCGACCAGCCGGGCGAGCACGCGCGCGTGCGTGCGGATCGCCACCGGCTCGCCGGGAACCGGCGGCGAGTCACCGTAGCCCGGAAGGTCCCAGACGTACACCGTGTTCCGCTCGGCGAGGCGGGGAATCACCGCGCGCCACAGATACGACGACGAGGGCGTGCCGTGCACGAGAACGACGGGCGGGCCGTCGCCGGAGACTCCGGCCGCGACGGTGGCCCCGTCCACCGTCAGCCGGTCGGGCAGGCGCCACCGGTCGGTGTCGGCCGTGTTGGAGATCTGCTGTCGAGTCATGATCATTCTCCCGAGACGTAATGGTTAAACTGGCTTGGCAACCATTACGCTAGACGGAGGATGTAAGTGATACAACTGACTTTCACCGATTACACCTTCGGGGCATCGGTGGCGACTGCGCTCGTCCTCACCGCCCCGGAGGTGCTCGTCGCGACCGGTGACGCCCTCACCGACGGCGAGTCGCTGCACGCTTTCCTCACCGAGCACGGCATCGTCCCCGGCGACCGGCCGGCGACCGGCGCCGATCTCGACGAGGTTCGTGCGTTGCGGACACGCGTACGCGACATCGTGGCCGCGCCGAACGAAGAGGCGATCGTCGACGGGGCCAACCAACTCCTGCGCGTCGCGCGCACCGTCCCCTTCCTCGGGCGCCACGACGGCGCATGGACGTGGCACCTCGAGACCGCACCCGAGTCGACCCTCGCCGACGACCTGGCCGTCGTCATCGGAACGGGCCTGCTCGGAACCGTGGCTTCGCTGGGACCGAACCGGTTCCGGTCGTGCGAATCCCCCTCGTGCAACGGAATTTTCGTCGACACCAGCCGGGCGGGCCGGCGCCGGTTCTGCATGCCCCAGGTATGCGGAAACCGCGTCAACGTGGCGAACTTTCGCGCCCGACGCCGTCGCGAACAGCAGGATCGCCCCGGAACGGGCCCCACAGGCGCCGGGTGAGGAGTCGATGTCGATACGACCACCACCACCGGCGCCGGGTCATCGTGTGGGAACAGCGAGGAGTTGCCTAGGCTCGGGCCGCCGCGGGAGACGCGGTGAACCCGGCGCTCGGCGTGAACCGTGCCAGCACGTCGTCGGCAGGTTCTCCGGCCGCGGCGGCGATGAACGCGAGAACGTCCTCCCGGGTGTCGAGACCGATCAGCGTGTCGGGTTCGGAGAGGAACCCGAACAGGGCCGCGGCAACCGGTTCGCTCACGGTCGCCGCCGGGAACAGCAATTCGGCGTGAACCGCGTACTTCGGGTCGCCGAGGAACAGCCGGGTGACCTCGGCGGCCGCGTGGCCCCGTGTGTTCCAGTGCTTCTCGAACTGCTCGGACAACCAGTCGGCGGTGAACTCGCCGTCGTGCCCGCGTGCCGCCTCGACGAGCGCGGCCACCTGCACGGCGGTGTTCTGGGCGCCCTGTCCGGCGAGGGGATCGAACGCGATCGCGGTGTCACCGATCGCCGCGACCACGTGGCCGCTCCTGGTCGTCCCGACCGCGCGCCGCACCGTCGGGGTGACCGCCCCACTCAGCCACGAGTGCGGGTCGGACTCGATCACCTGCAACCGCTCGATCTCGGGGGCGTCGTGCGGGAAGTAGTCGCGGTAGAAGTCGACGACCGTCTGCCGCGCGGAGTGCACGTCGGTGACCGCCGCGAACCGCTCCTCCCACGGGCTGCCCGGTTTCGCGAAGCCGAGGAAACTCCATGTGGCGCCGGCGTCCTTGTGCAGGTACGGGCCGAGCCAGGCCTCACCGAAATCGGTGTGCAGGTTGAAGAGATTGTGCGCGCCGCCCGCCGCGGACCGGTAGCCGAAGGTGTCCGGGCCGTGCCCCAGGCCCTGCAACGTCACCAGCAGCAGTCGGCGCTGCGGTTCGCTGTACACGGTCCGTTCGGCGTCCACCGGGAACAGCGTGGACAGCCCGCCCTTTCCGGTCGCCACGAGCGTCAGGTCGTGGTCGGCGGCGATCGCGTCGAGGTCGCCGGGGTTCACCGCTTGGACCTCGAAGCGGCCGCCGCGATCGAGGAACCGGCCGAGCCGGTCGTCGGCCCGCAGTCGCACGTCGACGCCCTGCGCGACGTACCGGAAGTCGGGGTCGAATTCGAGGACGTCGGCGCGGGTGTCGCCCTCCCCCGTGTGCAGACGGGTGCTCATCCCGGTCGAGTGCGGACCGTCGGCGTAGAGGTCCTCGATGATGCGGGCGTCGGCCTCGCGGGACTTGCCGAAGTAGACGGCAGTGCCGGTGGCCGGGACGTCGTTGCGCAAGGCGTCGCGGTCGCGGTCACTGTAGAGGGTGACGGCGAAACCGGCGTCGACGAGGCCGAGCGCGGCGGTGGTGCCGGCCAGTCCGGCTCCGACGACGGCGGCGGTGCGGGGTGTACTCATGGGTCCTCCCGGTGGTTGTGGTGGTCGTTCAGGTGTTCGTGTACGCGCGGTAGCGGTCGGTCCGCGTCGAGAGGTCGCCGCCGAGGCGGTACCGCGCGCCCCGGTGGTCGCTGGGAAGCCGGTCACCCTTCCCGAACAGCTTGTGGCGCAGGGTTCCGTCGGTGTAGCCCGTCGGGTAGGCACCACGCGCCTGCAGCGCCGGCACGACGTGGGTGACGACATCCTCGAACGATCCCGGCGTGATCGCATACGCCAGGTTGAACCCGTCGACGTCGGTGTCGGCCACCCACTCCTGCAACTGGTTCGCGACGGTCTCACCGGAGCCGACGAACCGCGGCCCGAGACCGCCGATGCTCGCCCACTCCGCGATGTCGCGCACGGTCCACTCACGGCCGTCGTCGGCGGCCTCCTGGAAGGCGGCGACCGCCGACTGGATGGCATTGCTCTCGACGTTTCCGATCGGGTCGTCGAGGTCGTACCGCGACAGATCGATCCCCATCCAGCCGGACGTGAAGACCAGCGCGCCTTCGAGGTCCGCGTATCGCCGATACTCCTCCTGCTTCGCGGCCGCGGCCTCGTCGGTGCTGCCGGTGATGACGGTGGACAGCGCGTAGATACGCGCCGAATAGGGGTCGCGGCCGGCGTCCACGAGGGCCTGCCGGATCCGTGCGACGGTGTCCTTCAGCACCCGCTTCGACGGTGGCCCCACGAAGATCGCCTCGGCGTTCTCGGCGGCGAACCGGACACCGCGCGGCGACGCCCCCGCCTGGTAGATCACCGGCGACCGCTGTGGTGACGGTTCCGACAGGTGGATGCCCGGGACCGTGAAATGTGTTCCGCGGTGGCCGATGTGGTGCACCTTCTCCGGGTCGACGTACACGCCGCGGTCGGTGTCGCGGACGACGGCGTCGTCTTCCCACGAGCCTTCCCACAGCTTGTAGAGCACCTCGAGGTACTCGTCGGCGTGGTCGTACCGGGTGTCGTGGTCGAGTTGGTCGGCGTCACCGAAGTTCCGGGCCGCGGACGGCAGGTAGCCCGTCACAACGTTCCACCCGGTTCGCCCCCGGGTGAGGTGGTCGAGGGTGGACAGTCGCCGCGCGAACGGATACGGGTGCTCGAATCCCGTACCCGTGGTGATGCCGAAACCGAGGTGTTCGGTGACCGCTGCCATCGCCGAGACGAGCAGCAACGGGTCCGCGACCGGGATCTGGGCGCCCTGCCGTAGCGCAGCCTCGTCGGTTCCGCCGTAGACGTCGTAGGTGCCGAGCACGTCGGCGATGAACAGGCCGTCGAACAGCCCGCGTTCGAGGAGTCGGGCGAGGTCGGTCCAGTAGCCGAGGTCGGTGTAGCGGTGCGACTGGTCGTCCGGGTGCCGCCACAGGCCCGGCGACTGGTGGGCGACGCAGTTCATGTCGAACGCGTTGAAGCGGATCTGCCGGGTCATGCCGGCGCGTCCGTGTCGCGCACGCTCTGTCGCTGCCCGGCGCTCCAGGCGTACGGCAGCGGATCACCGTTCAGGACGTACGCCCCCACCGACTGCTGCTTGTAGATCAGAGGGTTGTGGGCCGAAATGGTGCGTGCGTTGCGCCAGTGCCGGTCGAGACCGAGTTCCGAGGAGGTGATCGACGCGCCACCCACCTCGAACAACTGCGCGGTCGCGTCGAGGACGAGGCCGATCACCACGGACTGTGCGCGGGCTGCGGCGGCCTCGGCGCGGTCCAGGAGCTCAGGGTCCTCACCGCCGGCGTCGAGCAGGCGGTCGAGGTCGTCGGCGACGGCGAGCACGGTCGCGCGGGCACCGTACGCGGCGGCGGACAGCTTGCCGATCACCTGCTGCACGAGCGGGTCGTGCCGGGGCAGGTCGGCAGCCGCGTGGGTGAACGTGCGGGTGCGGGCACGAACCCATTCCGCCGTGTCCGTCTCCGCGCGGCGGGCGATCCCGGCGAGGACGGCCAATTGCACGAGTTGCAGGTAGGACGTCGCGTAGGTGCGGCCGGGCGCGCCGTATCCGGGCCCGAGGATCCGATCCTCGGGCACCACGACACCTGAGAACGTGGTCGTACCGCTTGCGGTGAGCCGCTGTCCGAAACCGTCCCAGTCGTCGGTCTGGGTCACGCCCGGAGCGTCGGCGTCCACCAGAACCGACACCCGCTCGCCGTCGCGATCGGCCGCGACGAGGATGTGATCGGCGTAGAGACTGCCCGTGCTGTAGTACTTCACGCCGTCCAGGACCCAGGTGCCGTCGTCGCGGCGGCGCAGCGTCGTCTGGTACCGGTCGGCGGCTCCTACCCCAGGTTCGGTGATCGCGTTGCCGACAAGTGTTCCCTCAGCTGCCGCGCGCAGCCAACGCTCGCGGCTGACGGTCGGGTCGGCGAGGCGCTGGTCCTCGACGAAGCTCCAGTGCACCCGAAGCGCCTGGGGCAGATTGGATTCCGCGGCGGCCAGATCGACAAGCAGACCGAACAGCTGTCGGACGGACGCGCCGTACCCACCGAACTCGACGGGGACGCGCAGGGCACCGAACCGCGCGTCGCGAAGCAGACCCACCTCGTCGAAAGGCAACCGGCGATCCCGTTCCCGGCCCAGCGCGCCCTCGGCGATTCGGTCGAAGATCGGATGGAACCGACCTTCCAGTTCGCGGTCGGTCACTGCCTCGGCCTCGATCGTTGAACTGCTCACGTGCCCTGCTCCTCGGTGCGTCGACGATGTCGACACCACCATGGGCGAACCAAGCGCGTGGGGGCACTACTTACGATCGCAGAGAGTCGAACGCGCCTGGGGGCGCTACACGTAGACGAGGATGGGGTCGTAGGCCGTCCCGCCGCGGCACGGCTCCCGCGCAGCTACGCTAGCTTCCCGACCCGACGTCGATCGGCACACGAGGCGCCGAACGGTGATCACTGGCGATGGTTACCACGCATTCCACTCGCGTACCGAGAAGTGAACGAACGACGGTGGGCTCCTCGATGCCCTTCTCGTCGAGAGGCTGCTCGTCGATACTCTGCTCGTCGATGCTCTGCTCGTCGAGTGCCCCGCTCACTATTGGACCTTCGACGGTTGCCTTCGGTTCGCGCGTCGCCAGCCAGCACAGGATTGCCCCGAGGCACACCACAGCAGTTCCGACCCAGAACGTGAGACCGAGTGCCGTGGCCAACATCAACGATGAGAACGCGGCGGACAGTACGGGCGTGAAGTAGGAGGCAGCGGCGAGCAGTGTCATGTTTCCGCGAAGAATTCCGACATTCCACAGGGCGTAGCCGAAGCCGATCGCGCACGCCGCCACCAACGTCGCCGCGATTGCGGTGAAGCTCAGATGCATCGGCTCGTGATCCGAAAGGAGGTACATGCACACCAGAACGACACGGCCGTCAGCACGAAGAACGGAGTGATGCCGTTGTTCCCGTTGGCGAACATCTTGGTGACGGTGCAGTAGCCCGACCAGATCACTGCGCCGGCGAACGCGAGCCCATAGCTCAGAGGATTCGAGCGCACGTTGTCGACGGTGCCTGCGACGTCCAGTCCGGCGTCACCGCCGAGAACGACTGCAATGCCGACGACCGACAGTACGATGCCGGGCAGGATCAGGCGCGAAGCCTTCTGTCCGGCGAACACGATCGCGAACACCACCGTCAGGCTCGGCCACAGATAGTTCACGATTCCGACTTCGATTGCCTGCCTCGGAGTGTCCGCCAGTCCGATTGCGAGGGCAAAGCACACCTCGTACGCGGCAAACATCACGGCACCGGTGACGAGATACGTCCGGCTGAAGTCTTTGAACTTGGGCCATCCGACGGTCAGCGACAACAGAATCGCGCAGCACGAGTAGATCATCGCAGCGCCGCCGATCGCCCCCAGGCTATCGGTGACCAGACGAATCATTCCGACCATCGAACTCCACAACACAATCGCCAACAGCCCCGCCGCGGTGGCACTTCGGCTCGACTTGGTCGCTCTCACAACAACACTCCTCCTCTTCCCTGCTCGTGAACTCTCGGTGACACCGTCACTCGTACCGATTCGACCGGAATGCAACGAGTTTCGGGCGCTCGCGCTAGTCGCCGGGAAATGAACTGTCACCGCAACCCAAGGTTCGTGGTTGCACACCGGCGGTCGATGACACCGCCGCTTACATTGCGGTAATACGAATGTAATCTGTGATCACATATGTGACAAGGTCGACGATGCGTGAGACACACCACTGTCGGGATGCGGAACGTTCAGACCGATTGCACTCGCACAGATTTCGGCTCTCGAGCACCGGAGGAACTCAGAATCCGGGCAGGAACGAGACATGAATGCTGTTGGGACGTCCGCGTAGCCGGTGTCAGGCGTCATCGGACAAGACACGCGTAAAGCGGATGAGAACCGCCAGATCGGCGTCGCACTCGCGACACCGTCGAAGAGTCGCGCCCCGTTCTCGTAGTTGGAGACGACGGCGAGGAAGTCGGCCCCGAGGTCTACACACGCCATCCAGCGATGGGGTTGTTCATACGATGGCCCATCCGCGACACCATGGCGACTGCCCGCGGCTCACGGTCCCCTGCGACGGTGAGCGTCGCAACTTTCCCGAGAAGCGTCTACAGCACGGGGAGACCGCTGCCGTCGGGAGAGGACGAGCCGACGGCATGCACGATTCCCGAACGCTCCGGACAACTGAGCGTGAGCGTGCAGGTCTGGCTCATTTCGGACTCCTCGATGTTGATATATCAGTGCAAGGCTACAGGGTTATCAGCATCGCGCAAGGTAGAGGGGTCGGGAGATGCGATACCGGAGCCGCCGCGTCACCCCGCGGCCACGCGCGTCCAGGTCGCATGAAATCACATCGAGGGTTGTGTGATCTGTGATCTCATCCTATTCCCTGTGACGAGGCGCACATCACATCGGCGTGATGGTCTGACCCACGATCGCCGGCGTGGACGGAGTTCGATCTTCACCGCGTCTCGTGGTGCAGAGTCCGCTGCCATTCCGTGCACCGCGATTCACCAGAGCGCCAGTGCAGGACCGTCGCGCTCGAAGCTCGACCCATCTCTTTTCACATCGACCGCGACAGGCACCCCGAACCCACGTCGTACAGGGGTCCCACGTCAAGCCAAGACCGACTGAAGACGTCAACGAGGAGCTCGATATGGTCACCAATCCGCTGGACGACGCGCCACTGTCCAGGTTTCACAAGAAGCTCGCCGTGTTCTCGTCGGGAGGGCCGTTCCTGGACGGATTCGTCCTGTCCATCATCGGTGTCGCGATGATCCAGATCGCGGATCAGTGGGGCCTGTCATCCGTGGAGCAGGGACTGGTCGGCGCATCGTCGCTGATCGGCATTCTCCTCGGTGCGTTCGCCGGCGGTTGGTTGACCGATCGTTTCGGGCGAGAAGTCTTGTTCACGGTCGACTTGATCGCGATCGCCGCGTTTTCCGTCGCACAGTTCTTCGTCCAGGACGTGATCTGGCTGATCGTCCTTCGCCTTCTCATCGGCATTGCCGTCGGCGCGGACTACCCGATCGCCACGTCGCTGCTGACCGAGTTCACCCCTCGCAAGTACCGCGGTCCGTTCCTCGGCGCGTTCGTCGCCATGTGGTTCGTCGGCGCTGCCGCGGCGTACGTAGTGGGTCAGATTCTTGCCGAAACAGGAAACGACAACGCCTGGCGCTGGATGCTCGCCGGCGCCACGGTGCCTGCAGTTCTGATCGTCGTAGCCCGCGTCGGCACTCCCGAGTCACCGCGTTGGTTGGTAGGCAAGGGCAGGATCGACGAAGCCAACAAGGTGCTGCGTAAGGTGTTCGGACCCGACGTCTCCGTCGCCGACCTCCCCGCGGAGGACGAGAACAGCGTCAGCGTCAAGGAACTCGTCCGGTCCGGATACGGAAAGCGGATGGCGTTCATCACCCTGTTCTGGACCTGCTCGATCGTCCCCTTGTTTGCCGTCTACGCGTTTGCGCCGGCCATTCTCAGCGCCCTCGAGCTGGAAGAAGATGCGGCACATATCGGTTCCGCCGTCATCACGATCCTGTTCCTGGTCGGATGCATCATCGCCCTGTTCCTCGTCAACCGCATGGGACGCCGCCCCCTCCTCATTCACAGCTTCCTGTGGGCCGGTCTGGCACTGCTGCTGATGGGAGTGTTCCCCGAGGCCCCCACCTCGATCATCATGGTCTTCTTCGCTGCCTACGCCGTACTGATCGGCGGGACGCAGATCCTGCAGTGGGTGTACCCGAACGAGCTCTTCCCCACCGAGATCCGTGGCACCGCAGTAGGCATGGCCTCATCTCTCAGCCGCATCGGTGCAGCTGTCGGAACTTTCCTCGTACCACTGTCCCTCAGCGGCCTCGGCATCGGCGCGACGATGCTCATCGCAGCGGTGATCACGTTGCTCGGAGCGGTCCTGTCCCACTTCTGGGCACCGGAAACCCGAGGACTCTCGTTGACCGAGAGCGCCTCTCTCGGGATCGCCGGCTCACCGGTATCGCCCGCACGAGCGTCCCGGTCGTAACATCTACGCCTGCTCCCGGTGTTGCGCTTCGAGGAGAGCCCGGATTCGACCCGTCGCGTTGACGAGCGAATCGTGATTGACGCTCGCAGCTGCGACGTCGTCGCCTCGAAGCGCAGCCTCGACGAGACGCTCCTGAAAGACCAACAACGACTCGACGTCCCCCGAGTCCAGCGTGCCCCGGGCACCGACGATCTTGTATGCCCTGCAGTGGTGCCACAGATTGCGAATCATGGTGACGAGCACCGGGTTATCGCTCGCACGATAGAGAATCGACAGGAGCTCCTCGTCGTGATCCAACAATTCGACGACACGGCCCTCGACGATCGCGACCCTCATCGCCTCTAATTCGGTCTTCATGTGCTCGGCGTCGGCACGGGTGATTCGAGTGGCACCGAGCCGGGCAGCCTCGACCTCCAACAACAGTCGGACGTCGTAGACATGGACCAACTCTGCGAAGCTCAGTCCCTTCACGACGGCACCCCGGTGCGGGACCCGCTCCGCGAGACCTGCCTCCTCGAGCCGGCGGATGGCTTCTCGAACCGGCATGACACTCGTCCCGACCTGGGCCGCGAGGTCGCGGATGCGCAGTCTCGTCCCGGCAGGCATATCGCCGTTCATGATCGATTGATGGATCATCGAGTACACCTGATCCGTCAGGAGAGTCGGCTCGACTTTCTGCGGAACGGTCACCTGGGCGATCCTAGCGGGGCCTGAGCAGGACTCTCCCTGACGCTGAATCGCACGGATCGCAGCTCGTTCGCCCTCACGAGTAACCGGTTCCATCGCAGTCATATGGCCCTCGCCCTTCGCCCTGATCTCGACGTAGCCCTGTCGGGCCTTCGCGCACGATGCGCCGCCGATCACATCATCGGCTTGTGTGATCTGTGATCACACTTTATCCTCAATGGAGCGGGTATGACCGGCATCACTGTTTTATCCCGGAGAACGACGCGTCCGGACTGCGTGTATCGCACGCAACCACTGCACTGCAGGTGCGCGCGTCCCGATTCACAACTTGCCACGAACACGCCACCAACCCCCGGCGAGAGACATGGCCCCCAGTGAAGGAGATATCGAAGTGCGAGATGTAGTTGTAGTCGGTGCCGGCCTCGCCGGTCTGTCAGCAGGCTGGCGGTTGCGTCACTGGGACACACTTGTCCTGGAGTCCGAGGAGCGCGTCGGCGGACGTATCCGTTCCGAACGTCGCGGGTCGTATTGGCTGAACTGGGGCGGCCACGTGTTCGCCGGTCCCGGATCGTCCACAGAAGCCCTGCTCAACGAGGCCGGAGTGATGTCGGTCGACATCCCAGGGTCGCTGCAGGCCCTCGCGATGAACGGGAAATTCCTCCGCAAGGGGCACATCGCCACATATCCGTTCCGGATCCCGATGTCGCTCTCGGCTCGCGTGGCAACCATGCGCGCCGGTATGAAGGTCGTTGCAGGCGTCGGAAAGTACACCGGAGTGGTGCGCAAGCGCGCCGGTGAGTCCGGAGCGATGCGCCAGCAGCGGATCTACGACTTCGCGAACGACGAATCCTTCCTCGACTTCGTCGGGGACTTGCCGGAGGACGCGGCTGCGCTGTTCAGGACCACCGTCACCCGGTCCGCTGGAAACATGGACCAGATCTCGGCGGGCGCGGGCATCGGATACTTCAGCCTGGTGCTCGGCTTCGGGCAGGGCCTCAGCCGCGGCATCGTCGGCGGGCCGTCCACACTCACCGAAGCCCTCGCCGCCTCGCTGGGCGACCGCGTTCAGCTGGGTGCCGCGGTTCAGGAGGTCGTGCACAAGAAGGATTCGGTGATCGTTCGCTACCGCCAGGACGGACGCGACCACGAAGTCGAGGCGCGAACGGTCGTTCTGGCCACGACCGCGGACGTGTCCCACCGGGTCGGAGTCGACCTGCCGCAGGAGCTGCGCGACGCGCTCTCGCAGATCAAGTACGGCCCCCACGTCAGCTCGGCGTTTCTCACCGACGAAACGACGGCGCAACCGTGGGACGACATCTACGCCATCGCCGCCCCCAAGCGTTCGTTCGCCATCGCGCTCAACCAGGCAAGTATCGTCCGCGGCACCGAGTCCGTCCGGCAGCCCGGCGGCAGCTTCATGACGTTCTCGCCTGCAGCACTGGGTAGCGCACTGCTCGACAAGAGCGACGACGAAGTGGTGAACACTCACCTCGCCGACCTCGAGCAGATCCTCGGGCCCGGGTTCTCCGACACCGTCGTCGAAGCCAAGGCCGCACGGTGGAAGAACGCGTCGCCCTACAGCTTCCCCGGTCGCGCCAAGCTTCAGCCCACATTGACGCGCGGTGCCGGCCGAGTCTTCCTGGCCGGCGACTACCTCGGCACCCTCTACACCGAAACGTCGATCACCTCCGGGTTCTCCGCCGCCCAAGAAGCGGCCAGTGTGCTCGCCACCCACCGGCAGACCCGTCAACCCGGCGAGCTCACCGTGCACCCCGTCAGCGCCTGACACCGTCCCACACCAGAACACTCGTCAACGATCTAGGAGTTAATTTCGATGTCCACGCAACTCAGCGGTGTCCTCACCGCCTTGACCACCCCGTTCGACGCCGACGAGCTCATCGACATCTCCAAGCTCGAGACTGTGGTGGACCGCTCGATCAAGGCCGGCGTCGACGGAGTCGTCGCCGCAGGATCGACCGGTGAGGTCGGGGCACTGTCGTCGGACGAACGCCTCCGGCTCGTCGACACGGTCATCGAACACGCCGACGGCCGGGTCCCCGTCATCGCCCAGACCGGTGCCACGACGACCGCCGAGGCCATCCGGCTCTCCCGCGCCGCCGAAAAGTCGGGCGCCGACGTGCTCATGCTGATCACACCGTTCTACGAGCCGCTCTCGACCGACGAGACGGTGGCGTACATCAAGGATGTCGCTTCCGCCGTGGAGTTGCCGGTCATGCTGTACAACATCCCCGCGGTCACGGGTGTGAACCTCGACCCCGGCACTGTTCGCTCGCTGGCCGAAGAGGTCGACAACATTCGGTACATCAAGGACTCGAGCGCGAACTGGGAACAGGCACTGCAGCTGATCCACCACCACAGCGACGTGATCGGCACCTTCATCGGCTGGGACTCGTACATCTACAGTGCTCTCGTCGAGGGCGCCGCCGGAGTCATGGCCGGTGCCGCCAATGTCGTTCCGGACGAGATCGTCGCAGTGAACCGGCTCATCGCCGAGGGCGACCTGCACGGCGCCCTCGCCACATGGAAGAACCTGTACCCGGTGATCGACGCGATGATCTCCGTTCCCTTCATCTCCGCCGTCAAGGCAGGTCTCGCGCTGCGGGGAGAACCGGTAGGAGCGCCCCGCCGGCCCACTGCAGAACTTCCCGCAGCTCAGGTCGAGAAGATCGGACAGGCACTGAAGACCCTCGCAGGGCGGACAGGGTAAATCATGGCAAGCCTGGACTGGGCCGAGATGCTCACGACCGTGGCGGACGCCATCTGGGGACCGATGGCCTACGTGGTCCTCGGCCTCGGAGTGGCGTACACCGTCGCAACCAGAGGCATTCAGTTCCGACGCATCCCGGACATGATCCGACAGCTGAAGGAATCCAGCGAAGGCGAGGGAGGACTGTCCTCCTTCCAGGCGCTTGTACTCGCGCTCGCCAGCCGTGTGGGTGTCGGGAGCATCGCCGGTGTCGCAACAGCAGTCGGCGGTGGCGGACCGGGTGCCCTGCTGTGGATGGCCGTGACGGGACTGGTCGGTTGCACCGTCGGGTATGCCGAGGCAACCCTCGCGCAGGTGTTCAAACGTCAGGTCGAGGACGAGGACCGGAAGAAGGCCAACGAGGACATCGGCGGCATGCCGTACTACATCAAGTACGGACTGAAGCTTCCCAAGGTCGCAGGCCTCGTCGCGTTCCTCGGGCTGGTCGGCTACGGCTTCATGTTCCCCGGATTCCAGGTCAGCACCATTGCCTCGAGCGCGGAGCTGGCATTCGGAACACCGACCTGGATTCGGGCAGTGCTCATCACCGTGCTGATCGCTCTGGTGATCTTCGGAGGCACCACTCGAATCGTCAAGGTCACACAGACTCTTGTACCGATTCTCGCAATCGGGTACCTCACATTGGCGCTGGCGGTGATCGCCGCGAACATCGAGAACGTGCCGGAAGCGATCACGCTCATCGTGAACTCGGCGTTCGGTATCGACCCTGTGCTGGGCGGCATCGCAGGCGCCGCAGTTGCATGGGGCGTGCGCCGGGCAGTCTTCGCATCGGCGAACGGAATCGGTGAGGCGACGTTCGCCGCGGCGGCGGCGCGGACGTCTCATCCCGGCAAGCAGGGTCTCGTCCAGACGTTCAGCATCTACATCGACGTGCTGCTGATCTGCATGGCAACAGGGCTGATGATGGTGGTGTCCGGGCAGTACAACGTCTCCGATGGTTCGGGCGGCTACCTCGTCCAGAACATTCCGGGCGTGGAGGCCGGTCCGAACTGGGTCCAGAAGGCCATCGACACGTTGGTGCCCGGGTGGGGCGCAGCGTTCATCGCAGTAGCCGTGTTCCTGTTCGGCTTCACCTGCCTCATCGTGTACTACTACGTAGCCAACTCGAACCTGTTGTTCCTGTTGAACGGGCGGAAGGGGCCGGTATCCAAGCTGGTCCTCAAAGTCGGCACGCTCGCGATCGTGTTCGTAGGCTCCGTCGTGAACGCAGGACTGGTCTGGGCGATCGGCGATATCGGGCTCGGGCTCATCGCCTGGGTCAACCTGATGTGCCTGGTACTGCTCTTTCCGCTCGTCTACCGGGTCTACCGCGATTACGAACAACAGAAGAAGCGTGGACTCGACCCCACGTTCGATCCCACATCGCTCGGCATCGAAGGAGCCGAGTTCTGGGAATCGAACACCGTCACCGGACACAGCGTCTCTCGCTGAGTCGTTTGCCGCACCCGTCCGTCACGCGATAGCTGATCACCCAGCGCAACCCCGTTGCGGGCCGGTGCTTCTCGCGCCGGCTCGCAACATCTCAAGTCGATTTTGGAGGTTCATCCAGATGCCCAACACGACCCTCACCGGACATGTCGCCGTCAGCCGAGCACCTGGAGGTTCCTTGAACGTCCGGGACTACCTGCCGCCGACGCAGCACTACATCGCAGGAGCGTTCGACGCCGTCGACAACTCCGGTCCCCGCACTGACGTCGTCGACCCGAGTACCGAACAGGTCATCGCCGCGGTACCCCAGGGGACCGCGGCCGATGTCGACCGAGCGGTCGCAGCCGCGGTCGCAGCCAAGAACGACTGGGCCAGAATTGTTCCCAAGGACCGCTCGCTACTGCTTCACCGCATCGCGGACCGAATCGAGCAGAACGCCGAGGTGCTGGCGCGCCTCGAATCTGCCAACACCGGAAAACCTTTCGAAGTCTCGAACGACGACGTCGCCGGTACCGTGGACACCTTCCGGTTCATGGCGGGCGCGCTGCGTGCGACCACTTCGATGGCCGCCGGAGACTACGCCGAGAACCACCTGTCGGTCATCCTGCGTGAACCGCTCGGTGTCGTCGGCGTCGTTACCCCGTGGAACTATCCACTGCTGATGGCGGCGTGGAAGATCGCCCCGATCCTCGCAGCCGGAAACACGGTGGTCATCAAGCCGTCCGAACAGACCCCCCTGACGACACTGAAATTCGCCGAACTCGTCGGCGACCTGCTTCCGGCGGGCGTGTTCAATGTGGTGTCCGGACTCGGACCGACCGTGGGAGCGCGGCTGGCCGAGCATCCCGACATCGACATGATCGCCCTGACCGGATCCGTCGGCAGCGGCAAAGCCGTCGCGCGCGGGGCCGCAGACACGCTCAAGCGCGTCCATCTCGAACTGGGCGGCAAAGCACCCGTGGTGATCTTCGCCGATGCCGATCTCGACGACGCCGCGGTGTCATTGCGTGCGGCGAGCTACTGGAACTCGGGCCAGGAATGTGGCGCAGCATGCCGGATTCTCGTGCACGAGTCGGTCGCCGAGGAGTTCACCCGGAAGCTGGTCGAACAGGTGAGCACGTTCGTGGTCGGCGAGCCAGGAGCAGGCGACACCGTGGAAATCGGGCCCCTGGTCTCGAAGGCGCACTTCGAGCGGGTCACCGCATATCTGGAACGTGCTGCGCAGCAGGGAATTACAGCGGCAATCGGTGGAGCTGCACTGGACGGGCCCGGGTACTTCGTCGCACCGACCGTGCTCGTCGGAGTACCCGACGGCGCCGAATGCGCTCGCGAAGAAATCTTCGGGCCGGTGGTCACCGTCGAGACGTTCACCGACGAGGACGAGGCGATCCGCCGCGCGAACGACGTTCCGTTCGGCCTCTCGGCATCGATCTGGACCGAGAACGCCCGCCGCAGCCACGAAGTTGCCGCGCGGATCGACGCCGGAACGGTGTGGGTCAACTCCCACCTCGTGCTGGCCAACGAAGTTCCGTGGGGTGGCTTCAAGGGATCCGGCTACGGACGCGACCTGTCGATCTATGCACTCGACGACTACTCGCGCACCAAGCACGTCATGCACAACCACGGTCGATAGTTCATCCTGAGGTTCGTCCTGCCCGGCCTCGACCGTCGTGCGAAACGTGGCGCCCGCCCTGTTCTCCGAGTGGGGCGGGCGCCACAGTCGTACCCGGCATCGTCCACCTGAGGGGGCGGGGCCCCGCCGTCGATATCGCTGCCGCTCACACCATCTGGACAAGATCGGAGTAGTCATGAAGTCCACCGCTCTGACCACACACCTCTACGCGCCCTCGACCGATCTGTGGGATTGGCAGATGAACGCCACGTGCCGGAGCATGGGAACCGATCTGATCTTCTCCCCCGCAGGTGAGGGTGTGACTTCGACGTCTCTGCGGCGCAGTGCTTGTGTGGAGAACAGGCCTCCGAAGCCGATGCCGACGGCGGGCGGTGGTGCGTGCGTTTCCGGTGATGATTCCTCCGTTCACGGCTGGAACTTGTTGCCCCAGAGGTTAGGGTCGTCGACGTTCGCCCGTGTGATGAGCTTCGGCTCTGCGAGCTGCTGCTTCGGCACCTGCTTGCCGTCGAGAATCTCGATGAGCGTGCGCAACGCCAGCGCTCCCATGATGTAGGGGTCCTGATCCATCGCTGCGTCCTGTGACCCGTCGCGGATGCGCTGTAGCGCGAGCGGTGTGCCGTCGATGCCGATGAGCGGAATGTGGCCTGGCTGCCCGGAGACGATGCCGCGGACCATCTCGTCGTTGTGACTGAACAATCCGTTGATCGAGGGGTTGGCGGTGAGGTTGTCCACCGTCAGTGACAGGGCTTGGGTGGCTGTCCACTCCGAGTCCCGGCCGATCACTGAGATACCGGGCGACTGCCCGATGCCCTCGGTGAAGCCGTCGCCGCGTCGGATTCGGCCCCCGCCGCGGTCCGCATCGTCGATGGGCAAAGAGCTACGACCATACGACGGTGGCCCACTCCTCGTCAGTGGTCGAAGGCCAGGTGCAATGCGAGGAGGTCCTTCCCGTAGTCATTGCCGTTGGGGGTACGGATGATGGCGTGGATGTGACGCTGAGTCATCCCGGCAGGCCACCCCATCGCTTTTCCGATGGGCCCGAGGTCCTGGGAGTCGAGCTCGATGAGGAGAACTGGGCTGTGGACGCGGTAGTACATCGGTACGTCGTCGGCGGTGCTGCCGTGCCAGGAGAAGTGGGTCTCGTCGACGTGCGCCCTGGCCTCGACCATCTTGACCTCGGCGTGACCCTCGTTGACGTTTCCGACAAACAGCTCGACGATCGTCCACAGCTTCGCCAGTTGTGCGGAATCGAGTTCGCTGGCCTTGATGCCCTCGTAGGCCATGACCGCGTTGTCCGAGTACGCACCGGCCGTCAGGTCCCTGTCGCTGGTGGCGCTCGTGGTGATCGCCACCGACTGCTGGTCCGGGCTCAGCGAGCGCACGAGGTCGTATCCGGCCGCGAGCTCGTCCTGGAAGCTCTCCGTGCCTTCGTACTTGCTGCCGATCTCGAAGTTGGCGACGGTGGGCTCGGACCCCATGAAGGTCGGGGTCATGACAACCTGGTCGCCGAGGACGAAGTAGTTGATCACCAGGTGATGACCTTCGAACTGCCAGCCCCACGGCTCCGTGCCTGACGGGGTTCCCATAATGGTGAGCCAGTACAGTTCGTCGTTGAACTTGTCGGTCATGTTGGCCAGCTGCCCTCCGTACAGGTTGAGATGCCGTACCTTGTCGGCATTCTCGAGCCCGCGCGCACTCATGCCCGCCGCCAGGACCGACAGCGCCTTGGTGCGCTGGTCCTCCGTCATGTCCTGCAGGCTTATGCCTGCGTCCCGGCTCCCGTCCACGTTGGTCCACAGGCGCCACTGGTCCTGGGTGTAGTCGGACACCCCCACGGGGAAGGTGATTGACGTACGCTGCGCGTCCGTGAGGGAGGCAAGCCATGCCTCGGCCGCGGCCACGACTTCCCCCGTGGACACGCCAGTCTGGTGGATGCTGTAGAGGTCCGTGATCACGGTGCCGTCCGTGGTCACGCCCACGAATGAGTCCTTGATGCCCTGGCCGCCGCCACCTCCGGGCCCACCGCCCGGCGCACCCGGGGACGCGGCAGACGCACTGGCCATCGATAGATCCGACGACGCGTCCGATCCGCACGCGGCGAGCATCGTGGAGAACGCGGCGCCCCCCGCCAATGCGAACGCCTGAGTCATGAACCGGCGACGCGAAACGAATCCAGGCGAACCGGGCTCGTGGTGACGGTGTCCGTGGACATGCGAACCTTCGCGGTCGCTGCGTGATCCGGTCATAGAGAGTTCCTTTTCCAGTGTTGTCCAGCCTCACGATGGCGAGGCTGCCTTTGCGCTCGTTGAGCGGCTCAGCTCGGCGGCGCCATGCCACCTCGCCCGGCAGGCCCGCCGGTGCCTCCACCCATCTGCGCAGCTGCCTGCTGTTCGACGCTGCCCGCGTAGTCGTTCGTCGGGTCACGGTAGATCGTGTGGATGTGTCCCCAGCCCGCCGTGACATAGCCTGCGACGTCGGTTCCGGTCGATGACTGCTGGTTGGCGAACTCGATATACACGTCCGGACCTGAGATCTGGAAGTAGATGCCACTTCCCTGCGTCATGTCGTATGCCGTCGCACCGGACCAGTTCACGTATGTCTCGTCCAACGACGATTCGATCTTGTCGAGAGTCTCGGCCGTCGTCTCCGCGTCCGACATGCCGGCCCACTTCGAAATCAAGGCCAGTAGGCACTGTTTCTGCTCGTCATTCAGATCGGAGCCGGCTATGCCTGTTCCTGTGGGGAAATCGCAGGTGCTACCGGGAGCACACACGAGGTCTTCGACGGCCTCACCCTGATACAGCTGGCTTCGCTGTTCCTCGGTCAGGCTGTCGTAGAAGGCAAATGCGGCCGTGTAGATGCCGTCGAACGGTTGCACCTCGTTTCCGCCGGCATCGGCGTACACCGCGGGCTGGGCGCCCAAGTGCGTCGGCGCGAAGGTGATGGTGTCCTCGGCACCGCTCAGAGTGGCGTTGATACCGAGGTGGTGCCCACCGAATTGCACCTCCCACGCGCTCGTGTGCGACGGGTCTCCGAAGAAAGCAATGTAGTACTGGCCGAGCGCGATTTGTTCTGTGTCGCTCGCGTTTTCTCGTAGAAATTCGTCACCGCCCATGATGCCGGTCACCGTCGCATAGGCTTCGTCACTCAGCAGTCCTTCCAGGACCGTGAGCGCGGCAGTGTGTTGCTCCTCGCTCAGGTCGGTGAGGTTCAGCCCGGCGCGGTCCACGATGGTCACCGGGAAGTTAGACCACGACGTCGATTTCGTTTCGTCATCGTAGGAGTAGGTGACCTGCTCGCGTTGCTCCTCCGACAGTGTCTGCAGGAATGCCTCGGCGGCATCAGCGGTAGCAGCAATGGTCTCGACTGTTGTCGTCGAATCCGCGCTTGTCGTGGAATCGATCGCGTCAGACGCGTTCGTCATTTCGGACGATGCAGTCGTATTCGATCTCGTGTCACTCGATTTCGCTGTGTCGTTCGCGCATCCGCCGAGCACGAGACCCCCAACCAACACCAAGGACGCCAGAGCAGTACGGCCACGGTTGCCAACGGTTGCTCGGTATATGAATGAACTGTGGGCCGCATGGCACGAATGAACTGTGGGTCGCATGGCACGAATGTTATAGGCGCAAACTGCTCACTCCCTGCGAGAAAGCTGGGTGGTTCCTGCAAGTGATTGTCAAGGCATAACCTAGATGATGCAGAGGATCTCGGCGGATTCAACCTCGGGGTAGTCGTGATGCCGTTCTCTTCTGCTGATCAGTCGAACTGGTCACTACGCGGTGGCAAGAATCAGTCTCGCGACGATGGCAAGAGCGTGCACCCCGGCCCATCGACGAATGCACCGACCACACCCCTGAATCGGTCGGTAGTGTCAGTGCGCTGAACTCGGTCAGGCTCAGGCCTGCTCGCAGCTCACACGCCCATTCCACGTGGGTTATGACGAGGCGAATGAGCTGTTCATCCGACGAGGGACACGCGATCAGTATCTCTCGCAGTATCTCTCGACTCCTGCTGCGGCCCACATCTTGAAGGTCGTCGGTGCTCTCGGCTCGCGCGAGTGCGCGACCAAGCTCGGCCACGCGAGTGTCGACGTCCCGCCACGTGGCAACGGCTTCCGTTTCCGGTACCACGAGCGCGACGGAGTTCTTGATGCTCTCGAGAGCAGTTCTACTGTTGGGCAACGGCCGCGGGTACAGCCCAGTCCGCGACTAGATCATTAACTGACGTCGGCGTTGCCCAGGTCGGCAGCCTCTTCCACAGCCCGTTCCACACGCCGAGGTTCTCGTATGGAATCGGGTCTTTCAGCTTCAGCGTGGCCATGAGGCGGAGAAACTTGCGACGATTCTGCTTGTACTGCAGATCATTTTCAGTCAGTTGTTGAGAGCCGTCCGTACTCGCGTGGACTAGAAGTCCGACCTGAGCGTCAAGCAACGCGAGGGCCTCAAGCATGGGAACGGATCTGTTCTCTCCCCCGAAGGTGAAACGCAGGAGGCCTGGCGGTACCGGGAAAGCTTCGCCACCCGGATCTGCCAGACCTGTCCGGTGCTCGAGCAATGCCGTACGCACGCGCAGACGGTGCGCGAGCCGTTCGGGATCTGGGGTGGTACCACGGAGTCCGAGGTCGGTACGGTGACGACGTCAGGCCCGGGTCGGTGAAGGCGGACGCCGCCGCTGGTGGGCGCACAAACCCATCCTGCCGGAGGGACGCCTGACGATCTCCGGCACCCCGGGCCGGGAAGACGCCACCGGCAGACGTCGTCATCGTCGACGGTCCGATGACTCCTCCGCGAGGCGGCGTCAGAAGGTGGGGAACAGTCCGAGGAATCTGCCGAGCACCAGACCGATCGGGAATGGGACGGGAGCACGCCGGGAAACTCCGCTTCACGATGTGGCTGTTCCCCTACCTGTCAGTCGTGGCCGCGGCCGGCATCATCGCGGTACTCGTGTCGATGTTCTTCGTCGACTCCACACGATCGCAGATCATCCTGAGCCTCGGCGCTCTCGGCGTGACCTTGCTCGCCTACCGGTCACGCAGATGGTGGTCGGATGACAGCACGACGCGCACCCCGAACGGGCCTAGTGCACAGCCGATCGCTCCCGACGCCAGGGCACGCCACACGGCGCTGAACGAAGAAGTTCCCAGCTGACAATCCTCGTTCCGCGAGCGGGCGGTGACCCCCGGCGAACAGACGCCGCGGGTCACCGCTTCCGGGCGTTGCTCCGGCACCTGTCCTGCGTTGCTTCGGCACCGGGAGAAGTCAGAGGAAAGCCGCCGACGCCTTCCCCGGCGTCAGCGGCTCCTCATCCCTTGCGGGAACGCTACGCAATGTAGGTCTTACCCGGTCAAGGGGTGACAGTGACAGTGACGCCATATCGCCTCTCGGCAAGTGGTCGCTCGCAGCGACTTTTCTGGTGTGGTACCCGGGGTATGCGCGCCACCGTCAGCCAGTTCAACAGCGGGCGATCCAGTGGTATTCCGAAGCGGGCGGTCCTTCATCTCGGACTCGAACACATGCCGGCGTCCGTCACAGCCCGCTGCACACGCACGCTTCACGGTCTCGAGGCTTCGGAGAGCTTGCCGGCAGGGCGTTCTTCGCTCTGCCGACGTCACCACGCCCGTGCGCCGATCGTCGGCCGCCGCTCGGTCGTCAGTGGGCGTCGCGGAAAGCCTGCTCGATGTCCGCGGGTATCCGGCCGCGCGAGGAGATCTCGTAGCCCTGCTGGACTGCCCATTCCCGGACTTCCTTGGCCGTGCCGCCGCCCCGGGGTCGTGGAGTGCGGGGACGGCGCCTCGGCCGTTCCTCCTCCTCGGGCTGCTCGGTCTCTTCGCCTTCGTCGTTCTCGCCCGTCGCCTCGGGCTGCTCGTCTCCTTCGTCCTCTGTGGACTCGTCACCCGCAGGTTCTTCCTCGCTCTTTTCCGCCTCGACAACGTGGAGGTCGTGGTTCTCGCCCGACCTCCGCCTGGTGCCGGCCTCCTCGGCCACGCCACCCACGAGGTGTCCGGCGCTCGACTGGAGCCGGTTGTTCAGCGAATCGATGCGCGAACTGGTCGCGGTGACCGCCGCGGCTTTCGCGGCGGTCATCAGCTCTCCCCGAATAGACTCGGTCAGCTTGGCGACCTCCGGGGAACTCGCGAGCTTCGCGGTCCAGCCCCTCAGTAGAAAGCCGGCCCCGACCGCCACCACCACATGACCTCTGGTTTTCATCGCCCTCACCCGCAGTTGCCGAGTTGTCACCCCGCACCTCGGCGTCGGTGGGCGGCGAAATACATCATGGAACCGTTCCCGGCGGCGGTGCGTAAGCCGTGTTTACCCCAGACAGGGACGCTTAATCATCATCACCTGGCGCTCACAGGAGACCAACGCCAAACGCCCGCCCACTCGATCGGCGCGTCCGGGATCTAGTCGTAGATAACGGCAAGTCCCCGGCGCTCGAGGTCCGCCAGACCGTCCCGCATGGCTTGAAGCTGTTCGGGCGAATGCCCCACCCAATCCGTGATCTCGCCGACAATTCTCACGGGCTCCCGTGTGCGGTAGGAGCGGGTCGGATTTCCGGGAAATTTCTTGTCCGTGACGTTGGGGTCGTCCTCCAATACGCCTTCCGGCTCCACTACGTAGATGCGACCTCTGCCCTCGCCTGTAGCCAACTCAGCTCCCCACACTGCGGCATCCAATGTCTGCGTCACATAAACGTGGTTCGCGAGGCGCCCTACCCCGTAATTCGACAGGTACCCGGGCACCAGCACATCACCCACTGAAAGGTCCGCCTTGGTGCCGTGAAGGAGCGCACCCGACTCGTGCACTTCGAAAGGTTTCGTCACAACAACCCCATCCATTGTTCTTGTCAGACGATTGTGCAGCACGTCAGGGGCCTTGCCGCAAGCCCCACTCACCGCCATATAGTGAGCGTGGGAGAACACGTAATCGGAGTTTCTGCCGTCGGCACAGGTACAAACTCGAGCATGAGTTCGGGGTGCTCACCGAAGTAGTTGTATCCGCGGAATCGCTCTGTGGTGCCTTCGATCCAGAACTCTCGGGGTGGCGTACACCGTCGCCACCAAAGGACCTCAAATCCGACGCATCCCGGACATGACGCGCTCACATCGCATGGAACGGCGCCGGAGTGAAGACGGCAGCGTCGCTACTCCATCGGGATATGAATGTAATTGTCGGCGCAGCACTCTCGAATCTCGGACAGGGTGACCTGCGATGTTCAACCCGGCATCGAACTTCAGCACGGATCCTCGCTGCGGTGCCTGTCGGCACGAATCCGAGGTGGTAGTCAAGGTGCAGGTTCTGCGCGGCCCATCGAATGTATCTCTGATGTAAATATTCCAACCAGGGGTTGTGCGATCTGTGATCACATCCTAGTCTGATCTACGAGACGCACATCACATCAAGACTCAGCACACCCGCACGGCAGCGGCTTCGGAGGGAGCAGCTCCCGTTCGACACCCGAAGTCTCGCCTCCCTCCGCATCGCCGGTACCACTTGGTCTGACGCCTCCCGAGGCCACATTCACCACTTCGTGAGCCCCGGGATTCCTCGCATCCCACCGACGTCTATACCTCTGTCACCTAGGAGATCGATATGACAACCAATCCGTTGGACGACGCACCGTTGTCCAGCTTCCACAAGAAGCTCGCGGTGTTCTCCTCGGGAGGGCCGTTCCTTGATGGTTACGTGCTGTCCATCATCGGCGTTGCGATGGTGCAGTTCGCCGATCAACTGAGTCTGTCATCGATCGAACAGGGCCTGGTGGGCGCATCATCGCTGGTCGGGATCTTGCTCGGTGCCTATGCCGGCGGATGGTTGACAGACAAGTTCGGTCGAGAGATTTTGTTCACGATCGACCTGATCGCCATCATCGTGTTCTCGGTGGCCCAGTTCTTCGTTCAGGACGTCGTCTGGTTGATCATCCTGCGACTGTTGATCGGTATGGCTGTGGGCGCGGATTATCCAATCGCGACTTCGCTACTCACCGAGTTCACGCCACGTAAATATCGCGGCCCGTTCCTCGGCGCATTCGTTGCGATGTGGTTCGTCGGCGCGGCAGCTGCTTACGTCGCTGGTGAAATCCTGGCGCGAATCGGAAACGACGATGCATGGCGCTGGATGCTCGCCAGTGCAGCGATACCGGCGATTTTGATTGTCGTCGCCCGAGTCGGCACACCGGAATCCCCCCGCTGGCTCATCAGCAAAGGAAGAATCGACGAAGCGAACGAGGTCCTGCGAAAAGTCTTCGGACCACACGTCAGCATCGCAGACTTGCCCGAAGAAGAGGGATCGAACGTCAGCGTCAAGGATCTGCTGCGATCGGGTTACGGCAAGCGGATGGCCTTCATCACCTTGTTCTGGACATGTTCGATCGTCCCCCTGTTTGCCGTCTATGCCTTTGCCCCCGCCATTCTCGGTGCACTCAAGCTCGAGGGCGACGCAGCGCACTTCGGATCGGCGTTCATCACAATCTTGTTCCTTGTCGGTTGCGTCGTTGCACTGCTGCTAGTGAACCGGATGGGCAGGCGGCCACTTCTCATTCACAGCTTCCTCTGGTCCGGACTCGCGCTGCTGATCCTCGGATTCTTCCCCGAGGCACCGTCGACGATCATCATGGCGCTGTTCGCGGTGTATGCAGTAGTCATCGGTGGCAGTCAGATCCTGCAGTGGGTGTACCCGAACGAGCTGTTCCCCACAGAGATTCGTGGTTCGGCTGTCGGTATGGCGTCGTCGCTCAGCCGTATCGGAGCAGCAATCGGAACGTTCCTGGTGCCACTGTCACTCACCGGTCTGGGGATCGGTCCCACCATGCTGATCGCCGCAGCTATCACCATCATCGGCGCAGCTCTCTCGCATTTCATGGCACCTGAGACCCGCGGGCTCACTCTCGCTCAGAGCGCCGGTCTGACCTTTGAGGCCGATGCGAAAGCAGCCGCGTCCTCGAAGACCGCACTGTCGCGAAGCTAGAAGCCGAACCGGTCCTCAACAGGTCGTACAAGGAGATTTCCCATGGGCATCGTCAAGAACGACGATCGGAAGTTCAAGCTCGGTATGCACTCGTACACGCTCCACCTGAACGGCTGTGGTGAGAGTTGGGGGTTCAAGCAGGATTACGAATTCGAGAAGAAGATCGACTTGTATCAGATGATGGACCTTGCGGTGGAGTGGGGATTGGACGTCCTGCACATCACATTGGTCGATCTCGACAACGACGTCAGCGCCGAACACCTAGCCCAGGTCAGTGCGGCCGCACGCAATCGCGACCTCGAGCTCGAGTTGAATGTGTCGATCAACGCACCCTGCGATCCACGTGTGAACGCTTCAGTCGAAGCGGCATTGAACATCGGGCATGCCATCGGTGCGCAACTGGTGAAGTTCAGTTTGGACATAGAGCGTCCTAAACCGATTTACGGTTCCTGCATGCATCCCGATGTGGTCGTTCAGCTCGCGGAGCGCGTACGTGAGTTCCAGAAGAATATTCCACTCATCGAGAAGTGCGGAATGAAGATCGCGCTCGAGAATCACTGCGATCTGTTCGCCGACGAGGTCATTTGGGTCGTCGAGCAGTTGCACCACCCTCTGATCGGCGCATGCCTCGACACCATGAACTCGCTGGTGCTGATGGAAGGTATCGAAGAATGCGTGAAGAAGATGGCGCCGTATGCCTATTGCTGTCATTTCTGTGACATCGAGATCGTCGTCGATGCCGATGGCACTCATTCCATTGGCACAGCGATCGGGCAGGGCGACATCGATTGCGTGAAGCTGATCCAAGAATTACGTGCGAATGCACCCCAGGCTCTCGACACGATCATCTTCGAGATCGA
Source organism: Rhodococcus sp. LB1 (assembly GCF_001583455.1). NCBI lineage: Bacteria > Bacillati > Actinomycetota > Actinomycetes > Mycobacteriales > Nocardiaceae > Rhodococcus > Rhodococcus sp. LB1. The sequence goes on from NZ_LTCZ01000035.1 coordinate 104,723, forward strand.
GCTTCCGATGAACGGTCGGCCCATCGAAGAAGGACGCGAACTCGAATTGCAGGCTGCCAAGGAGAGCATCGACTACATGCGGAGCGTCCTGAACGTCGGCGTGAAGCAATAGAGTCGCGGGCTGAGACGTGGGGTACGTGGTGCGGCCGCATCACGTACCCCACGTGGTCGTATGAACGCAAGGAAAAATTGTTGCTGTACACCGCTATTCGGCGACGGTTTCCGATGCCAGAAGTGCTTTGATACGGTCCGTCGCGTCGACCAGCGAGGAGTCGTTGACCGCAGCAGCAGCCTTACCGTCATTCTTCCGGGCGGCAGCGATCAGGTCCCGCTGATACCGCCACAACGACTCGTCGACAATGGAGTTCAAGGTTCCTTGCGCACCCACGATCTTGTAGGCACGGCAATGGTTCCATAGGTTTCGAATCGTCTGCAGAAGCACAGGATTCGCCGCAGCGGTGTAGAGAATCGACAACAACGCCTCGTCGTGGTCAAGGTAGGCGACGACACGTCCTTCGCTGATCGCGGCCCGCATCGAGTCGTATTCGTGCTGCATCCTGTCGCAGTCCGCGGTGGAAATCCGCTCGGCGCCTAGTCGCGCGGCCTCGACCTCGAGGAGGAGGCGTACGTCGTAGACATGCACCAACTCCGCGAGTGTCAGGCCCTTCACGACCGCGCCCCTGTGCGGGACGCGTTCGGCCAGTCCGGCTTCCTCCAGCCGTCTGATTGCCTCGCGCACCGGCATGACGCTGGTTCCGACCTGGTCGGCGAGATCGCGTATGCGCAGACGGGAGCCGGTCGGCAACTCGCCGTTCATGATTGCCTCGTGAATCGTCGCGTAGACCTGATCGGTCAGCAGTGTCGACTCGGCGCGCTTGGATATGACCACGGAACACATATTAGCCCTGCTCACCCCTGCCACAGACGGGTACGGGTTCAGAGTGTGACTGTTCCGGGGCGGACAGTCCCGAACTCTCGGACAACGACAATCCCCGAGTTTCGGGGGCCCACACGACCGAGATCACTGCACCGAAAGCTGTGATCGCGGCACCGAGGAGCATGGTCGTACCGACTCCCAGCGACGTAAGCGAAACTGGCACCAAATAGGTGCCGATCGCAGCTCCGATTCGGCTGAGCGAGGTAGCGAGGCCGTTGGCCGAGCTTCGAATTTCAGTGGGAAACAGCTCGTTCGGATAGACCTGCTGCATGATCTGAGTCCCACCGATGAAGATGGCGTATGCAAGGAACAGGGCCATGACCGTCACTGTCGACGAGTTCGGGAACAGACCGAGAATCACCAGCGCGATCGCCGACCACAGGAAGCTGTGGATCATGAGTGGACGACGTCCGATCTTGTTGACCAAGGAGGCAGCAACGATGCATCCCACCATGAACGTCACAGTGATGACGGCGGAGCCTATCTGCTCCATGCCGTTCCCGAAACCAAGATCGTCGAGGATGGCTGGAGCGAATGCATAGACAGCGAAGAGAGGAACGATCGAGGCGGTCCAGTATGCCGTGACGAACAGCAACCGGCCTCCGTAGCCGGACCGTAGGAGGGCACGAAGATCGACGTTTGTTGCCCGCTCGTCGGGAATGTCCTCGACAGTGACATCAGGCCCGAATGCTTTTCGCAAGGCGTCGTTCGCACGGTCGATCCGGCCGTTGCTGGTGAGCCACCGAGGAGATTCCGGTGTCCCAGCTCGTGCAAGCAAGAAGAGCACGGCAGGAGCAGCGGCGCTCACGAGCATCCAGCGCCAGCTGTTTTCGCCGAGCTGTGTCAGTAATTGTCCGCACACGTACGCGGCGGCGGCACCGACGAACCACATGACGACGAAGTAGCCGAGAATGGGCCCCCGATGCTTGTTCGGTGAGAACTCGGTCAACAGTGACGTTGCGATTGGATAGTCGGCCCCGATGGCTACACCTATGAGAACCCGAAGTACGAGCAGCAATACGAACTCGTCCACGAAGACCTGGAGTACTGAAAGGGCAGCGATCGAGCCGACGGTCACCGTATACGGGATTCTTCGACCGAATAGGTCGGAGATACGGCCACCTAGGATGCCCCCGACGAAGATGCCCAACATCGACGAGATCCCGACAACGCCTTGCTCCGCGGTGGTCAACCCCCACTCGGTGGACAAATGCACCATTGCGACCCCGATGATCGACAACACGTAACCGTCGAGGAATGGACCGCCCGAAGCGGAGAACGCAAGCCGCTTGTGGAATGCGGACAGCGGGGCATCGTCGAGAGCGTTTGTCGTCGTCATCGAGTGTGTCCTTGTCGAAGTAGGCCTTCGCAGTCGTCGAACCCCGGTGAACTTTCGATTTCCGAGGGCATCCAGATTAGATCACAGATCACACTGGAGGTGTGCCACGCCCCATTGGCGCAATGGTTGGACTCGTCGATCACAGGGCATAGATCCGCGAGGTCGCCGAACGCGGGGGAGACTCGGGCGATCATCAGTGACGTACGCGCGAGAGCAGATCTCGCTACGGGACTTCGGTGCGCAGACGCGAAGCCATTGCACACCCATGCGAGGTCGAACGAAGATGGAACGGTGATCATCGAACGCAGCTCGGTCGTCGGCGCACCGATCGGGCAGGTGTGGGCGAGGGTCGTCGACCCGGAGGGGATCAACGATGAAATGCGTCCGTGGATGACGATGAGCATCCCGCGGGGTCGGGAATCGATCACCATCGACTCGGTCCCGATCGGCGAACCGCTCGGGCGAGCGTGGCTGCGGCTGTTCGGGCTCGTCCCGTTCGACTACGACGATCTGACCATCGCCGAACTCGAACCGTGTCGGCGGTTCCACGAGAAGTCGACAATGCTCAGCATGCGCCGGTGGGAGCACGAACGCACGCTGCGGCCATTCGACGACGGGAGCACCGGCGTCCACGACCGGATCACGTTCGAGCCGAGGCTGCCGCTGGTGCCGCTGACGCCGGTGCTCGCCCGCGTCCTGGGCGCGTTCTTCGCGCACCGGCATCGCCGTCTGGTGCGGCACTTCGATTGACGTCCGCGCCCAATGTCACACCGGTGCAGTCGGACCGAACGCGTGTGACATTGGGCGACACGAAAGGTCAGTGCGCCGTGTACCCACCGTCGACGACGAGTTCGGTGCCGGTGGTGAAGCCGGACTCGTCCGAGGCGAGGTAGAGCACCCCGTACGCGATCTCGTCGGGTTCCCCCTGCCGCGGGAGGGGGTTGCCCGAGACGAGCTGGCGGTAGTACTCCTCCGGGCCGATCGCGCTGCCCTCGGCCGACCGCTGACTCATCGACGTCCGCATCGACCCGGGGTGGATCGAGTTGACGCGAATTCCGTGCGGCCCGTAGGTGACGGCGTCCGCCTTGCTGAGCAGTCGCACAGCACCTTTCGACGCGTGATACAGCGGGACGTTGGAGCCTCCCGTCAACCCGTGGATCGACGAGAAGTTCACGATGCTGCCCTTCTTCCGACCGATCATGTGGGGCACGACGTACTTGGTGGCCAACCAGACACCCTTGACGTTGACGTCGAAGATCTGGTCGAACTCGGCGACCGACGCCTCGTGCGACGGCGCGGGCCTGCCGATGATGCCGGCGCAGTTGACCAGGACGTCGGGAACACCCACGGTATCCACCACTGCAGCGACGGCCTCGGCGACGCCGGTCTCGTCGGTGACGTCGACCGCGAACGACGTGATCGTCGCCGAATCCCACGGCGCATCCGGCACTTTGAGGTCGAGGGCCGCAACAAACGCCCCCTCTCGTGCGAGCATCCGCGCGGTCGCGCCGCCCAGATCACCGTTCGCCCCCGTGACGACGGCGACCTTCCCTGCCACTCGACCCGTCATGACCTACCTCCCACTGCTGCGACGGCCCACGGGCCGATCATCGGAATCCACTCGGTGATGTCGTACGACGCGACGAACCCGTGCGTCCGGAACGGGTCGCCCTCGACGACGTCGACGACGTCCTGCTTGCCGGCGGCCTCGTAGATCATGGCCGCGCCGGGGTCTTCTCCTGCCGCGAACGGTCCGGACCCGAGGATCAGTCCGCGGTCGGCGGCGGCCTGCAGGTGGCTTTTGTGTTCGGGACGGTGCTCGTCCCGGCCGGCCGTGTCGCCGGTGTATGCGTAACGGACGAGGAAGAACGGCACGTCAGACCTCTTCCAGGACGGTCGCCGCGGCGGATTCGCTGCGCAGCGATGCGAGGACCTCGGCGTCCCGGCCGATGGTGTATCCGAAGACGAGGGCGGGCCCGATGTTGGCGCCGTAGCCAGGGTAGCCGCCGCCGAAGATGCTCACGGCCGCGGAACCGGCGGCGAACAGGCCGGGGATCGGCTGGTTGTCGTCGTCGAGGACCTGGCTGTGCCGGTCGACGGCCAGGCCGGAATAGGCGCCGAGGTCTCCCATCTCGATCTTCGCGGCGTAGTACGGCCCCTTGTCGAGCGGCTCGAGGTTCGGGTTGGGCTGGTGCTCCATGTCGCCCTTGAAGTGGTGGAACCAGTTGGATCCGCGATTGAACTTCGGGTCCTCGCCCTTGGCGGCTCCCGCGTTGAACTCGGCGAGGGTCTTCTTCAGCCCGGCGGCGTCGACGCCGATCTCGAGGGCGAGTTCCTCGACCGTGCCTGCCTTGTGGAGAAATCCGGTCTTCTTGAAATAGCCCTGTGGGATCGGCCACGGCTTGGCGTAGCCGATGCCGTACTTGTTCATGGCTTTCGAGTCGGCGATGATGTAACCGAATGTCTCGTCCTGACCGGCGTTGTCCTGAATCATCGCCATGCCGAAGTCGTGGTAGGAACTCGACTCGTTGGCGAAACGTTCACCCTTGCGGTTCACCGCGATCAGTCCGGGGAGCCCGAACGCCCGCAGGTGCGGGAAGATCCGCTGCTGTCCGCGCAGACCGGTGAACACCGTCACCGGGGCCCACGCGGCCGGCTCGTGGACGTCGGTGTCGACGTGCCCGCCGAGCGGCGCGGCCAGGCGCACATTGTCGCCGTCGTGCCCGACCGTGGGAGTGAAGTGGTTGTCCCCGTGCGGATCATGACCCCAGTACTCGGCTCGCAGCGCCGGATCCGAGGAGTAGCCGCCGGCTGCGATGACAACGCCGAGCCGCGCCTCGACCGTTCCCGCGTGCACTCCCCCGAGCACCGCCCCGGTGACGACCCCGTTCTCCGACTGCACAATCTTCGTCACCGGCGTCTCGGTCCACATCCGGATGCCGAGCTTCGCGGCGGACGACACCATCCGCACCATGAGCGAATTGCCGTTGGTCCGGTCGAACGATCGGCGGCAGAGGACCGTCTCGACCCAGGTCTTGAGAAGCTTCTTCGACACGTAGGCGAACGATTTCCACGACTGGTTGGCGTGGAGGAACTGGGCGATGTCGGGCCCGACCTCCGGCATGTAGCCGAACACGGTGTAGGTGTCGAGGTAGGGGCGCAACCGCAACCGGTTCTCGCCGAGGGTGCGCGCGTCGACGACCTTGCCCGAAATCGCGCGTCCCGACGGCTTCGCGCCCGGCGCGTCCATCTGATAGTCGGGAGCCATTTCCGGATAGACGAATTCGACGTCGGTGTCGCGCTCGAGCCAGTCGATGGCCTCGGGCACCTCGTCGAGGAACGTGTCGACCATCTCGGCCTTGTAGCAGTCCTTGGCAAGTGCGCGGATGTAGGTTTCGATGTCCTGACGGGTGTCACCCTGCGCGACGCCCTGCTTGTTGCCGGGCACCCACGCCCAGCCTCCTGAGATCGCGGTGGTGCCGCCGAGCCACTGCGACTTCTCGGCGACGATGACGCTGTGCCCCTCGCTCGCCGCCTTGAGTGCGGCGGCCATGCCTGCGGCCCCGGATCCGATGACCAACAGGTCGCATTTGACAGTTTTCGAGCTCATGCTTGGACCTTCCCTGGAGAGTCGGCACTCGATCAGGCATCGGCGAACATTCTGGTGTGCAGTGACTTTCGGATCGCGATGCGTGATCGGTGACGGTGTGTTCGTGACAACCACTCTGACCGACCCGAGACCCGAGTCACAGCGCGACTCCAATGGATGGAAAGGGTTTCTGTCAGTGCCGCGATCCGCGCGTCATCGCCCGGGTGATGCCGCGCGACGCCGTCGTCAGCGCCGCGACCACCGACTGCGAGTTGGCCTGATCGTGCGGTATGACGACGGACAGGGCGGCGATCACCCTGCCGCCGTCGGTGTCCCGCACGGGCACAGCGACTCCCGTCGCTCCGGGTGTGATCAGACCTGCGGCTACCGCGAAGTGCTGGTGCCGGACCTCGGCGAGAAGACGTCGCATCTGCTCGGGATCGGTGACCGTGGCGTCGGTGTAGCGCTCGAGCGGCTGCGACAGCAGTTCGTCCTGCACGTCGCGGGAGGCGTTCGCCATCAGGACCAGACCGGACGAGCAGGCATGCACCGGCAGACGCCCGGCGATCTTGGTGACGTTGACGACGGACCCGCGCGTGGAGAGCCGTTCGACGAACAGCACCTCGTTGCCGTCGAGGATGCCCAGCTGGGTGTGTTGTTTGATCGCGGCGTTCACGTCTTCCATGAACGGCATCGCGGCTTCGCGCAGGCTCAGGGTGTGCGAGCCGCGGGACCCCAGTTCCCACATCCGCACGCCGATGCTGATGCGGGTGTCGTTGCGTTCGAGGAGTCGGTACTTCACGAGTTCCCCGACAATGCGGTGCGCCGTCGCGGCGGGGAGGTCGGACCGACGCGCGATGTCGGACACCGACAGGGACGGTGTGTCCGCGTCGAATGAGGACAAGACCCTCACGACTCGGGCAGTGACCGATTCTCCTGTCGGTGTCCGTGACATCGCCCTATTGTCCTCCGGCTACTCCCGAGGGGTCGACGGACGCCCGAGTTCGGCCAGCGGCACCCGGTACGTCTCACGGGCGGTGAAGGCGGCGACGGACGAGACCAGCATGCAGAGGGCAGTGAACACCGCCACGGGGACCCACGCGTTCACCCCGGTACCGAGCAGCGCCCAGCCGATCGCCGGGGCGAAACCGGCGATGAGGAAGCCGATCTGCGTACCGACCGCGAAACCGGAGTAGCGCACGGGCGCCGCGAACATCTCGGTGAAGAAGCTCGGCCACAGGCCGTTCACCATCGAGTAGAACAGCGTCATCGTGAGCAGCGCGGCGAGGAAGATCAGTGGAATGGAGCCGACGGAGATGGCCCAGAAGTACCCGAAGATCGTCACGGCGCACCCGAGGGCGCCGGTGATCCAGACGGGGCGGCGTCCGACGCGGTCCGACAGCTTGGCGAGCAGCGGGATCGCGACGATGGAGCCCGCGATCGACACGGACGACGCCCACAGCATCGTGGTGCGGTCGATGCCGACGTCGGGTCCGGTGGCGTAGGCGAGCCCGAAGACCGTGAACACGGTCTGCCCGACCGCGAACAGCGAGCAGAGCGCGATCCGCAAGACGTCCCGCCACTGGGTGGTCACGACGGTGACGACCGGCAGCTTCTGCACTTCCGCGTGCTCGCGTGACTCCTCGAACACCGGGGTCTCGTCGAGCTTGGTGCGCACGAAGTAGGCCACCACGAGCATCACCGCGCTGCACCAGAACGGAATTCGCCAACCCCAGCTGTCGAGTTGATCTTTCGGCAGCGCGGCCACGGGAATGAAGACGAGGGTCGCGAGGACCATCCCGGCGGCATATCCGGTCATCGTGAAGCTGGTGAAGAACGCCCGCCGCCCCTCGGGTGAGTGCTCGAGCGTGAGGGTGCTGGCTCCGGCGGCCTCACCGCCCGCGGAGAACCCCTGCGCGAGGCGGCACAGCACGAGGAGTATCGGGGCGGCGATGCCGATCTGCTCGTACGTGGGCAGGAATCCGATCGCGAGACTGGACAGACCCATGATGAGCAGGGTCAGCAGCAGAATCTTCTTGCGGCCCAGCTTGTCTCCGAAATGTCCCAGCACTATTCCGCCGACGGGCCGGGCCACGTAGCCCACGCCGAACGTCGCGAGCGCGGCGACCGTGCCGATCGCGTCGTTGCCGGCCGGGAAGAACGTGTGCCCGAAGACGAGGGCGGCGGCGGATCCGTAGATGAAGAAGTCGTAGTACTCGAGCGCACTGCCGAGGAACGACGCGAGCGCCGCCTTCTTCGGCGTCTTCGCGACCTCGGTGGGTGTCGCGGTCGTCGGGCTGTCGTGCGTGACGGCGGATACGTTCATCGACTCTCCTGCGATCGGGCCTGGCGTGGTGTGACACAACGTGCCAACCGCGCCTACGCGTGCGCAACGTCACATCCATCCATTGGAAACCCGGCCTCGTGCCCCGGACGTCCCGTTCGTCCGGGAACGGCAACCACTACCGCTACGGATGCGCCGGGGACAACTCCCAGCCGGTGCTCATGTCGCGGGCGAGGTCGGGCACCCGCCGCAGCACCCGCTGGCTCTCGACGAAGTCGCGGAACGGGATGGCCAGCAGGGCCCGCAACTCGCCCGGACGAACCTCGGCCAGCCGCTGGTAGGACGACGCGATGTCACTGACGATGTACTGCCAGCGCGGTTCGCGATCGGCCCAGTTGAAACCGGGCAGGGGCGTGCGGAGACGGTAGGCCGAGCCGTTCACGTCGCAGTCGACCGCCATCGGCACAACCTGTCCCGGTGCCCGCGAACCGGGAACCGAGGGTTGCGCCGCGAGTGTGGTGGCGTACGTGAGCGCGCGGCCGACGCCGTCACGGGCTGCCGCGGTGACGTCCCACTGATCGGCGATGATCTGATTCTGCTCGCGCGACGCCATCCGGAACAGCGCGTCCGCGTACCCGGCCTGAGTGCCGGAGAAGATGCCGTTCCATGCGATCTCGGCGTTCTCGTCGAGCAGTCCGGCGGCGGCCATCTCCTCCACAGCGGCCCTGCCCTCGTTCAGGTACGCCTCGTGCATGGGCACCATGTCGAAGTAGATGTGCTTCTGCATCATCAGCAGGCGCTTCTGATACCAGTCCACGTCCTCGGCGGTCATCGCCGGGCCGACGGTCGCGAGCGTTCTCGGGTCCGCGGGCAGGAGCGCCATCGCCTCGCCGGGCAACCCACGGACCGTGGACGCGACAGCGTTGCCGAGCGTGTGGACGGCATCGACTCCGAGCACAGTCCGGCCGAGGTCGAGGTCCCAGAAGCCGGCGGCGAACGAACCTCCCGCCAGCCCGGCCATCCCGGACCAGTAGAGCTCGGCGCGTTGGAGTTGGTACCGGCCGTAGTTCTCGTAGACCCGGTCGACCACCGCGGCGTTGGCGATCAGCCCCGCGTTCGGATCCCACGCGGCCAGGTCGATGCCGGACGCCTCGGATCCACGAGCGAGCCAATACTGTTGCAGAAGGGCGGAATACCGCTTCGGAGCGACACCGTCGGAGCGGGCGGCCGCCAGCGCGGCGCCGAGGACAGCGGACTCGGTGGGCAGCCGGGGGTCGAGTCCGCCGATCGACTCCGCTGCCGCGTTCGCCGGCGTGATGTCGAGCAGGCCCTCGTAGCCGGCGGCGTGCGCGAGGAGCGATGCCGGCGTCGCGAGGGCGGCCACCCCGAACAGCGCGACGAGCACCGCGCGGATGGTCGTGTTGCGGACCCACGGTGATCGGCAGTGCACAGCACTGGGCATGTCAGGTATTTAACAACATATATGTGTTGGCGTCAGGGGTTTGCCCGGATTGCCGCCGGCGCACGCAATCCCAGGTCAGCGCATGTGAGTGGCAAAGCGTGCGCCCGGACGCCGCGCCACTCACATGGGCTGGGGACCGAGCTGCCCCAGGACGGCCGAAAGGATGGTGTGCGCGCTGCCGATGACGGACTCGATCGGCTGCGGGTTCTCCGACAGCACCCATTGCTGGGCGATCATCAGGACGGCTCCCACCAGGCCGGTCGCGAGGGTGCGCAGGTGGAAGTCGGGAAACGCGGTCCGGTCGACGGCCGGGCCGATGACGACGAGAACGGCGTCCACGAACGACAGGGTGACGCGGCGGTAGGCGTGGTCGACCTCCGGCCCGACGCCGAGGACCTCCTGGAATGCGATCCGCGGGATCCGCGGGTCGTCGGCGACGGATCGGAAGAACGCGGTCAGCGCACCGCGAACCCGTGCGTCGAGATCGGTGCCGCCCTCCCCCGCACCGCGCAGGACGCTGTCCCGCAGGCGGTCGGTCACGCTCGCGTACGCGGCCAGGAGCAGGGCCTCGCTGTCGTCGAAGGACTCGTAGAAGTAGCGCTTGGTGAGCCCGGCGGTCGAACAGATCTTCTCCACTGTCGCGGACCGGTATCCGCTGGTCCCGAACACTTCGACGGCCGCGTCGACGAGGCGCACGCGGCGCTCTTCCTGACGCTGACGCGGACCCGCACCGCGGTAGGTGCGGCCCGTTCCGTCGAGCTTGGGCGAACTCACGCCCCCATATTGACACCGCACAGTTCCAGATACAAACTGACACCGAACGGTGCCAGATCACACGCCAGGAGATCCCATGCCCACGCTCAGGAATAAAGTCGCACTCGTCACCGGAGCCGCGCGTGGCATCGGCGCGGAAACGTCCCGCGCCCTCGCCCGCAAGGGCGTGAAACTGGTTCTGATCGATCTGGACGCCGAGCCATTGAATGCCCTCGCCGCCGAACTCGGCGACGACGTCGCGCTCGCCGCGACCGCCGACGTCTGCGATCTGGCCGCCGTGCAGATGGCAGTCGACGCCGGTGTCGCGAAGTTCGGCGGCATCGACCTCGTGCTCGCGAACGCCGGCATCGCCAGCTACGGCTCGGTCATGCACGTCGACCCGGCCACGTTCAAGCGGGTCATCGACATCAACATCCTCGGCGTCTTCCACACCGTCCGAGCTGCGCTTCCGTCCGTGATCGACCGCAAGGGCTACATCCTGGTCGTGTCGTCGCTCGCCGCGTTCGCGCCCGCACCCGGGCTGGCCGCGTACAACACCAGCAAGGCCGGCATCGAGCATTTCGCCAACACCCTTCGTCTCGAAGTCGCGCACCACGGCGTCACCGTGGGCTCGGCCCACATGTCGTGGATCGACACACCGCTCGTTCAGGATGCGAAAGCCGACCTCACCGCGTTCAACCAACTTCTCGCCGCTCTACCGGGACCGCTCGGCAAGACGACGTCGGTGGACTCGTGCGTCGACGCGTTCGTGGACGCCCTGGCCGGGCGGAAGCGCCGGGTCTACGTGCCGCGGTGGGTCGAGCTCGTCAGCTGGCTGAAGGCGGTGGTGACGTCGCCGATCGGGGATCGCAACCTGCTGCCCCACGTCCCCCGCATCCTTCCGCTGATGGACGAGGAGGTCGCGAAACTCGGCCGGTCCACCAGCGCACGTAATGTCGCTCTCGGCGACGTCGCCGTAGACCCGAAGTAACCACCAGTCCCCGCCAGCGAGAGAGTGTTCATGTCACACACCGATACCGCCGCCGAGACCACCGGCGCGAAGGCGCCCGTCGAACACGTCGACGTGCTGATCATCGGGGCCGGACTGTCCGGGATCGGTGCCGCGTACCACCTGCAGGACAATTTTCCCCGACGGACCTACGCGATCCTGGAGAGCCGCGAATCGATCGGCGGCACCTGGGACCTGTTCCGCTACCCCGGCATTCGCTCCGACTCCGACATGTACACCCTCGGCTACCGGTTCAAGCCGTGGTCGGGTGAGAAGTCCATCGCCGACGGGCCGTCGATCCTCGAGTACGTCCGCACGACCGCCGCCGAGCACGGGATCGACCGGAATATCCGGTTCCAGCACAAGGTCGTTCGTGCAGAGTGGTCGACCCCGGACGCCCAGTGGACGGTCGACGCCGAGCGCACCGATACCGGTGAGACGGTCCGGTTCACCGCCAACTTCCTGATGTCCTGCAGCGGCTACTACCGCTACGACGAGGGCTACACCCCCGAGTTCCCGGGCCTCGACCGGTTCGCCGGGCAGGTCGTGCACCCGCAGAAGTGGCCCGAGGACCTCGACTACGCGGGTAAGCGGGTGGTCATCATCGGCAGTGGGGCCACCGCGGTGACGCTGGCTCCGTCGATGGCCGCCGAGGCCGCACACGTGACCATGTTGCAGCGCTCGCCCACCTACATCATCTCGATGCCTGCCAAGGACAAGCTGGCGAACCGGCTCCGCCGGCACCTTCCCGCCAAGCTCGCCTACAGCCTCACCCGCCTGAAGAACGCGTCGGTCGCAACCGCGATCTACCAACTGTGCCAGCGCTATCCGGACTTCATGAAGGGGCGCATCCGGCAGATGCAGGAGAAGTGGCTGCCGAAGGGCTACGACATCGACACCCACTTCACTCCCCGGTACAACCCGTGGGATCAGCGACTGTGTCTCGTGCCCAACGGGGATCTGTTCCGGTCCATCCGGAACGACGAGGTGTCGATCGTGACCGACCACATCGACACCTTCACCGAAACCGGTATCACGCTGAAGTCCGGTGAGGAACTGCACGCCGATGTCGTCGTCACCGCGACCGGCCTGAATCTGCTCGCGTTCGGCGGAACGACGCTCGTCGTCGACGGCCGCGACATCGACCTCACCGACACCATGGCGTACAAGGGGATGATGCTCAGCGGGGTGCCCAACTTCGCGTTCGTCATCGGGTACACCAACGCGTCCTGGACGCTCAAGGCCGACCTGGTGTGCGAGTACGTCTGCCGTCTGCTCGCACACATGGACGCGAACGGGTTCGCGCAGTGCGCCCCGGAGCGTGACAGTTCGGTCGAGGAGGAGCCGTTCCTCGACTTCGCCGCCGGTTACGTCCTGCGGTCGGTGGAGTCGTTCCCGAAGCAGGGGTCGGAAGCGCCGTGGCGGCTGCGGATGAACTACTTCCGCGACCTTCTGACATTGCGGCACGGCAAGGTCGTGGACGACGCGATGGCGTTCCGCCCGTGAGTACTTGTTAACCGCCCGCGGTTAACAAGTACTCACGGGCCCGGAGGGCCCACGTAGCGCCCTGCCCTCCTGCACGTATTGCTCGTACTTCTCGGCGTTCTTGTCGGAGACCCGCGTGTCGCGAGGCGGCAATTGCAGTTCGTCCTCGGCCGGCATGCCGGCCTGCAATTCGCGTCCGCGTTCGAGTTCGGCATCCAGTTCTGCACCGAAGAGCAACGCCAGATTGGTGATCCAGAGCCACAGCAGGAACACGATCACGCCGGCCAGGGAGCCGTACGTCTTGTTGTAGCTGCCGAAGTTGGCGACGTACAGACCGAACAGGACCGACGCGAGGATCCACGTCACGATGGCGAGGAACGCACCGGCGCTGACCCAGCGGAACTTCGGTTGCTTCACGTTGGGCGTGACGTAATAGAGGATGGCCACGGCGACCACGACGACGCCGAGGACGAACGGCCAGCGGGCGATGTTCCAGACGGTCAGGGCGGTGTCGCCGAATCCGATCGCGTCACCCACCGAGCGTGCGACGGGGCCGCTCAGCGCGAGCATCGCCGCAGCGGCGGCCACCAGGACCAGACCGACGATGGTGACGGCCAGCATCAGCGGCCGGAGCTTCCACACGGGACGCCCCTCCTCGACTTCGTACATACGGTTCATGGCGCGTCCGAACGCCCCGATGTAGCCGGACGCCGACCACACCGCGCCCAGCAGGCCGAGGACCAGCGCCATGCCCGCGGTCGGTGTCTCGACCAACTGCGCGATGGGTTCACGCAACGTGTCCACGGCGGAGGACGGCCCGAGGTCGTCGACCATCTGCAGGACCGCATCGGTGGTGCGCTGCCCCTGCCCGAACACTCCCAGCAACGAGACCAGCGCCAGCAGCGCAGGGAACAGCGACAGCACCGCGTAATACGTCAGTGCGGCGGCCAGGTCGGTGCACTGATCGCGCGTGAATTCGTGCGCCGTCTTCCTGATGACGTACCACCAGGAAGGTTTCGTCAGGTCCGCAGGCGAATCCGGCTTCCGCGGATCGTCGGGGTCCGGTTCGGCGTGCTGATCGTCGTTCATCGGTGACGCCTACCCGGAACCCGGCTCAGGGAAACTGCGGCATTCCCTTCGGCTCTACTCGCGGTCGGTGCCCGCGGTGAAGTTCGCGACGACCTCCGCCGCGATCTCCCGAAGTTTGACGTTGCGATTCTGCGAATAGGAGGCGAGCTTGTCGAAGGCGGTGTCGGCGTCGCACTGGAACGCGGCCATGGTCAGCCCGACAGCTTGGCTGAGGGTGGTGCGGGTATCCAGTGCCGTGCGCAGATGTGTCGACTCGAGCTCACTGTCCGTGATCAGAGTTTCACGAAGCCAGGACATTTCGAGATGAACACGCACCCGCGCGACGAGCTCACTCGGCTGGAAGGGCTTGACGATGTAGTCGTCGGCTCCTTGGTTCAGCCCGTCGACGGTCGACTCCGTTCCCGCGCGGGCGGTGAGCAGGATGACCGGCAGCCGTGCCGTCGACTGCTCCGACCGCAGCTCGCGGAGGAAGTCGATGCCGTCGCGACCGGGAAGCATGACGTCGCTGAGCACGAGATTCGGTGTGCGGACGGCGACATGCTTCAGCGCGGACTCCGCGTCGGCGACGGCGTCGACGTCCCAGCCCTGCTCCTGCAGCAATCGGGTGAGGTACGCGCGCAGGTCCGGGTGGTCTTCGACGAGCAGGATGCGGTGGCCGTCCGCTCCGCGTTCGGTCGAAACCGCGACCTCGACGGACGGCTCCCGCTGTTCGACGTCACCGTAGGACGTCACCGCGCCGATGGGCCGGTCGTCTGCCCGCGAGGTCGCGCCGTCCGGCGCCGGGATCCGCGGTACGCGGACGGTGAAGATGCTGCCCCGGCCCGGGGCGCTGTCGAGGTCGACGGAACCGCCGAGCGCCGCGGCGAGATCGGACACCAGGGAAAGCCCGATGCCGACGCCCCCACCGCTGCCCGACCCGCCGGCCTCGACGCGATGGAACCTGTCGAATACGCGTTCCCGTTCTTCGGCGGGAATCCCCACACCCGTGTCGGTCACGCTCAGCACCAACCGGCCGGCGTCCTGGCCGAGCGCTACGGACACGGATCCGGACCGGGTGTACTTGACCGCGTTCGAGACAAGATTCAGCACGATCTTCACCCACATCTCGCGGTCCAATTCGACCAGGCCGGAGACTTCGTCGAGATCGGTCCGGAGCGCGAGCCCCGCCTGCGCGGCGGCGGAATCGAACATGCTCACGCAGTCCGCCGTCAATTGGCCGATATCGGTCGGCTCCGTGTGTGGCAGAAGCTGGCCGGCTTCCGCCTTGGACAGATCGAGTAGGCCGTCGACGAGCTGCTGCAGCCGGACCGCCGCACGATAGGCGGCCGCGATCGCTTCGCGCCGATCTGCGGGCGACTCGTCCTCGGACTGCTCGCGCAGAGTCTCGAGGGGCCCGAGCAACAGGGTCAGCGGGGTACGGAACTCGTGACTGACGTTCTGGAAGAACCGCGTCTTCGCAGCGTCGAGTTCCGCCAGCGCAGCGGCGCGGTCCCGCTCGAACTCGTAGGCCAGGGCGTCCGTGATCAGCGTCGACACCTTCGCCGTGACCAGCTCGACGAAGCCCCGATACGCGTCGTCGAACGCGCGGTACGGACTGATCCCGAGCACCAGCACACCCACCGGCTCCGCGTGACCCGTCACTATCAACGGGCACAGCCTCACCTCGGTCACCGCCTTCGACCCGGCGGGCTCGGACTGCTCGCCCGACGCCCGGACGCGGTGGTGGGTGACGTCGGTCGCCGGGATCCGGGCGGGCCTGAACTCGCCGTCGTCGTCCACCCCGGCGGCACCGACGAGCACGAGGTCCTCGGACTCGTCGTCACCCGAGCCGCCGACCTCGCGGCGAAGATAGATCGCGGCAAGCGGAACGTCCTGTCCGTTGTCGCCGAGTACCCGCACGACCGCACGGCAGGCGTCGACGAGCGGATCGTCGCCGCCTGCGGTGGAAACCGTGCCCAGTTGCCGCAGAGTCTCGAGTCGGCGCTCCCCGAGCACGGTCGCGGTCACATCGGTCGTCGCCACGAAGATCCCGGCGACGTTCCCGTCCTCGTCCTGCACCGGACTGTAGGAGAACGTCCAGTACGTCTCCTCGAGGTACCCGTGCCGCAGCAGGTACAGCGGCTGATTCTCCGTGTAGGTCGCTGCGCCGCCCGACATCACCTGCTCGGCGAGCGGTCCCACCTCGTCCCAGATCTCCGCCCAGCACTGCGCCCCGGGTTCACCGATCGCCGCTGGGTACTTCGCACCGAGGACCCGGGTGTACGCGTCGTTGAAGATCTGCACGAGCTCAGGCCCCCACCAGAGCAACATCGGGACCTCGGAGGGCAGCACGGTCCGTACCGCCGCCCGCAGTTCGACCGACCAGGTCTCGACCGGGCCCAGCGGCGTGGCCGCCCAATCGGTGCGGCGTAGCCGCTCCCGTGTCTCGCCCGGACCGGCGAACAACCGATCCGCCGACCAGGAGTTATCGAAACCCGAGCCAGTCACATCCATGGACCTTTCGCCCACTGCCGGTCGCCCGGTCCCCATCCAGTTGTCATCACTGAAATGATCACCCAGCACCGCATCCCACCGCCACTTCTGTATTCCGACATTCGGAAGTGAAGTTGGAAACGAGTGACCTGTCCGCCACGGTAGGTGAGTCGTGAGCCACATCACAGCCCACCTCCGAGGAAGAACAGGTCCCGCGCATGCAATTCGACCTACGCGAACGCATCGACAGCAGCCCGATGACGCGCTACCAATGGGGCGCCATCGCCATCTGCGGTCTACTCAACGTGCTCGACGGCTTCGACGTCCTCGTCATGGCGTTCACCGCACAGTCGGTGTCGCAGGAGTGGGATCTGTCCGGCTCGGTCGTCGGCCTCCTGCTCAGCGCCGGACTGTTCGGCATGGCCGCGGGATCGCTGTTCCTGGCACCGTGGGCTGACACCATCGGCCGCCGCGCCATGATCCTGCTGTGCCTGGCACTCGCGTCGACGGGCATGCTGCTGTCGGCGGTCAGCCAGAACGCGATGCAACTCGGCCTGCTCCGCGCCCTGACCGGCGTCGGCATCGGCGGAATCCTCGCCAGCAGCAACGTCATCGCCAGTGAGTACGCGTCGAACCGCTGGCGCGGGCTCGCGGTGAGTCTCAATTCCACCGGTTACGCCGTCGGCGCCACCCTCGGCGGAATCATCGCCGTCGTCCTGCAGAACTCGCTCGGCTGGCGTTCGGTGTTCCTGTTCGGCGGGCTGTGCACGGCGGCGATCATCCCCGTCGTCTACGCCCGGCTTCCCGAATCGATCGACTTCCTGCTCGTCCGGCGACCGGCCAACGCCCTCGACCGGATCAACGCCTTCGCCCAGCGGGCCGGTCAGCCGCGACTCGACGAGCTGCCTGCACCGCGTGCCGCCGCCACCGCCGACGCCGGATTCGCGATGCGCGTCCTGCTGTCCCCGCAGCGCCGCCGCAGCACACTCCTGGTGTGGTTCGCGTTCTTCATGGCGATGTTCGGTTTCTACTTCGTCACCAGCTGGACCCCGAAGCTGCTGGTCGAGGCGGGCATGTCCGCGAACCAGGGTGTCACCGGCGGAGTGCTCCTCAACCTCGGCGGCATCTTCGGCGCCACCCTGCTCGGGGCGCTGTCCGCACGTTTCGCCCTGAAGCGTGTGCTCATCGCCTACATGGCGACCGCGGGCGTTCTGCTGGTCGTCTTCGTCCCCGCCACCGCGTCCATCGTCATCGCGTTCGGACTCGGCGCACTGATCGGCGTCTTCGCCAACGGCTGCATCGCCGGGCTGTACGCGATCACGCCGTCGGTCTACTCGCCGGCCGTCCGGGCCACCGGCGTCGGCTGGGGCATCGGCATCGGCCGCGTCGGCGCCATCGCGTCCCCGATCGTCGCGGGCGCCCTCCTCGACCGCGACTGGTCGCCCACCCAGCTGTACATCCTCGTCGCCGCATCCTTCGTCCTCGCCGGACTCGCCGTGTCGCGACTGCGATTCGAGAAGACCGGAGTGGACACCGGGGACGCCACCGCGGACGCACCGCTGACCACCCACTGAGGCGGCTCCGCCACCCGTGAGTGGTTGACGAGTGCAGAGACTCGTTAACCACTCACGGGCCCGGAGGGCCTAGATCCCGACCTTCGACAGGATCGCGGTCATCGCCGCCTGGACGCCGGTGGACAGGGTGGGTTCCGCGACGGGCGCGAAGAACGGTGAGTGGTTCACCGGCACAGGCTTTCCGCTCTCGAGGGTCTCCGCGGTGTGGCCTCCGAACATCCAGAACACCGACGGCACGCCGATCGCCTCGGCGAGCAGACCGAAGTCCTCCGAACCCATCATCGGAGACGACGGCGTGACGTTGTTCTCGCCCAGCACCTTCTGGAGTTCGGCGACGAGTTCGGCGGTGGCATCGGGATCGTTGTAGTTGCGCGGGAACGTGTACAGCTCCTCGATCAGCGGCTTCGGCGCCCCGGATGCGGCAGCCTCGGCGTAGATGATGCGGCGCAGCGCGGCGTTGACCTGCTCGCGCACCTCGGGGTCGAGGGTGCGCACGTTGATCGTGAACTCGGCCCGGTCCGCGATGATGTTTTCCTTCAGCCCCGCGTGGAACGTGGCGACCGTGACCACCGCCGGCTTCATCGGGTGCACTTCGCGGGACACGATGGTCTGGATGCGGTTGATCATGTTGACGCCCTGGATGATCGGGTCGATCGAATCCTGGGGCTGGGAGCCGTGCGACCCCTGGCCGTAGACGGTGACCTTCAGCGAATCGGCCATGGCCATCGCGTCGCCACTCGTGACGTGCACGGTGCCGGCCAGCATCGGACCGACGTGCTGCCCGAAGACGATCTCCGGCTTGGGTGCCCGGTCCCACAGACCGTCCTCGACCATCGCCTTCGCCCCGGCCGCCGTTTCCTCGCCCGGCTGGAAGAGGAACACGATCGTTCCGGCCCACGCCTCCCGCGCACCGGCGAGCAGCTCGGCGACGGTAAGGAGGGTGGCGACGTGCGTGTCGTGGCCGCAGCCGTGCATCACGGGCACCTCGGTGCCGTCGTCGAGGCGCCCGGTGGCCGCGCTGGCGTAGTCGACGCCGGTGTCCTCCGCGATCGGCAGCCCGTCCGAATCGGCGCGGAAGGCCACCGTAGGGCCTTCGCCGTTGGTCAGGACACCCACCACTCCGGTGCCGCCGCACACGAACGTGTCGATCCCGAGGGCGACGAGGGAACTCTGGATCAGCTCGGCGGTCTTGTGTTCCTGCATCGACAGTTCCGGGTTCGCGTGCAGGTGGCGGTAGAGGTCGAGCATCTTCGTCCGCAGCTCGTCGGTGAGCGCGATCGGCAGGTCGGTCATGAAGCCTTCTTTCGAATCAGGTGAAGGTGAGATGTCTCCGCGTATCGATTCTTACTCGATGGTCGCGAGCTCGGCCGGGCTCTGGTCGTTCTTGTCCCGGAGGAACCAGGCGAGGACCGCCGTGACGATCACCGCGATGGCGGTGGACGACAGCGCGAGGCTCGGCATCGCCGGAACCACGACGAACGTGATGATCGCGGCCACCAGCAGCGCGACCACCGTGGCCCGGGGCTGCTTCATCGACACGATCGCCTGCACGAGGACCGCCCCCAGGACCGAGGGAAGGATGTAGGAACGGGTGACGGTCACGATGTCGGTGGGAATCACGCTGACCAGCCAGGTGCCGAGCAGCCCGACGAACACGGCCAGCGACACGAGGTGCACCATCGCGGCGCCGCAGATCGCCAGGACCGCAGCGAGTTCGGCCCGCTTGGTTCCCGGTTTGGCTCCGATGTTCGTCTGCGCGATCAGCGCGGCAGGCAACAGCTTGTTCGCGATGTTGCCGATCATGAACGCCTGGTACATCGCGGCCGGACCGAGGATGGGGAAATAGGTCAGGGGTTCGACCAGCCAGATGATGAAGAATGTCCCGGCCACCGCGGCGAACGCGGCCCACAGCTGGCCTGCGGTGACGTCCACCTCACCCGAGAACACCAGGTACAGGGGCGCACCGATCGACAGGAGCAACCCCACGATCATCGTGATACGACCCCAGCGGGATGTCGTCTTGTCGAACTCGGCGAGTTCACGGGCGCCGGTGGACACCGTTACGGCTTCGTCGGTAGTCATCGAAAAGTCCTTTCCGTGCAAGTCGTGAATCAGGAGGTGAACAGGTAGGTGACGGTGAGGGCCACGAGGATCGAAATGCCCAGCCCCCATTCGCGGAGCCAGCTCTTGCCGAACGTCCGGGCCACGAAGAGGCAGATACCCATCGCGGCCGCGGAGGCGGCGAACGCGACGATGTGATAGCTGGACTTCGTCAATTCCTGGAATCCCAGCGACGCGAACGCGCCGATCAGGGCCGCGGACGGAACGACGGCCATCAACGCCGGATTCACCGTGCGGATCTTCGCGTCGCCCCGCTCGAGCAGCGGGGTCAGGATGAGCGCGGACAGCATCCACATCACGCCGCCGATGCTCATCGCGAAGAATGCGACGACGAAGACGTTCTGGGTGTACGTATCGGCGCCGAGTTTCGCACCCATGGAGTCGGCGGCGATGCTGGCCGCGGACACGTCGTACGCGGCGGAACCGATCAGGCCGATGCGGGCCAGGACAGCGGGCGTGCCGAAGAGGGCGAGAAGGGCAATCGCCACGAGGCAGACCGCCAGGGACGGTCCGATCGCCGACACGGCACCGGAGCGGAACGACACCTTCATGTCTTCCGGTGACATGTCCGCGACGGGTGCCACCTTGCGGACCGCGGTCATGTAGATCGCCGACTGCACGACGATGACGACGAAGATGCCGGCAACGGCCACCCAGAGAACAGGCGAGTTGGCGACAGCCATGATGTCCGTGGATGTCCCACTAGCAGTCACATTCATGGATCTCCCAGGGAGAGTGAGCAACCGGCGAACCGATCACTCGAGCGATGTGAGGGTGATCCGGTGGATCACCTCGGCCGACACCCGCTCTGTTCCGTAACCTGAGAGTTTGGAGACACACTCGTGCGAGTGGTCATCGTGCCCCGTCGGTGAACGTGCCGTTACAGCCGACACGCTGCTCTCCAGAGTTCCCGACCCTGACTGTCCTGGTGCCTGAGAGTTTGTGGGTACTTGCTCCTTCGGCGCCCGGGACACGGTCCCGGGACTCTCCAGCCAGGTTCATAGGGAGAAACCATCGAGATGGTTCCGAATCGAACTGACTCGGGACGTACTGTTCCGCAGACGTATTACGAAAGCATGACTTCACCGTTCCGGTGTGTTAACTCGCACTCCCGGGCGGAAATCACCAGTGCGCGTTCGCATACCGAACAACCCATGTGAGTGGCAAAGCGTGCGCCAGCACACTTTGCCACTCACATGGGGGTCAGGCGTGGACGTGGAGTGGTTTGCCGGCCACTGCCATCAGCGCCTCACCGAGCGCCTCGCCCTGGGTGGGGTGGGCGTGCACGAACTTCGCCGCCTGCGCGGCGTCGACCTCGAAGTTGTAGAGCAGCTGCGCCTCACCGATCAGCTCACCGACTCGGTCGCCGACCATGTGCACGCCGACCACGACCCCGGTCGGTGCCACCACGAGTTTGACCGCCCCCGACGTCTTCAGGATCTGGCTCTTGCCGTTGCCGGCGAGGTCGTAGGTGACGGTCTCGACATTCTCGCCGAACTTCTCCCGGGCCGCGGTCTCGGTCAACCCGACGGACGCGACCTCGGGGTGGGAGTAGGTGACACGAGGGATGCCGGTCTCGTCGATGACGTCCGGACGGAGCCCGGCGATTTCCTCGGCCACGAAGATGCCCTGTTGGAACCCGCGGTGGGCCAGCTGGAGCCCGGGGACGATGTCGCCGACCGCGAAGACGTTCGGCACCGTGGTGCGCAGTCGATCGCTGGTCACCACGAAGCCCTTGTCGAGCATCACTCCGGTCTCCTCGTACCCCATGGACGCGGTGTTGGGTCCGCGCCCCACCGCGACCAGCAGGACGTCGGCGTCGAGTACGTCGCCGGAGTCGAGGGTGACGGACACCGCGTCCTCGTCCTGCGTCACCTCCGCCACCCGCACACCTGTCTTCGCGGCGATCTTGCGACGACGGAATGCCCGCTCGAGGTACTTGGAGATCGTCTCGTCCTCGTTCGGCACCAGCCGCGGCATCGCCTCGACGATCGTCACCGACGCACCGAACGACGCCCAGACACTGGCGAATTCGACGCCGATGACGCCGCCGCCCAGGATGATCGCCTTCTTCGGGACCGACGGCAACACGAGCGCCTGGTCGCTGGTGACGACCCGGCCACCGATGCCGATGCCGGGCAGCGTTTTCGGCGACGACCCCGTTGCCAGGACGACGGCGCCGCCCGTGATCAACTCGTCGTCGACCTCCACTCCGTTGGGTCCGACCAACCGTCCGCGGCCGTTGACGACGGTGATGCCGTACGAGTCGACGAGGCCCTGCAGTCCCTTGTGCAGGCGAGTGACGATCGTATTCTGGTAGCTCAGCACCTTCTCGAGGTCGACACCGTCGAACGTGACGTCGACACCGAACTGCGAGGCCGTGCGCGCACTGTCGGCGACTTCGGCGGAGTGCAGCAGCGCCTTCGTCGGAATGCACCCCTGATGCAGGCACGTGCCGCCGAGTTCGTTCTCCTCGATGAGAATGACCGAACGGCCCAGTTCGGCCGAGCGGATGGCGGCCGCGTAGCCGCCGGAACCGCCGCCGAGGACGACGACATCTGCAGATCGATGGGACATGGGAACTCCTTGCTGGAACGGAAGAGAATGGGGTTCAGTGAACTGCGGACGCGGCGACGGCCTCCGCGTGCACGCGACCGGCACGGTAGGAGGAGCGCACGAGCGGACCGGACAGGACGCCGAGGAATCCGATCTCGCGGGCGATACCGTCGAGCATGACGAACTCCTCCGGTTTCGCCCACCGCGCCACCGGGTGATGCCGGGCCGACGGCCGGAGATACTGCGTGATCGTGATCAACTGGCAGCCGGCGGTATGCAGGTCCCGGAGGGCCTGGATCACCTCGTCCGTGGTCTCCCCCATCCCGAGGATCAGGTTCGACTTGGTGATAAGACCGTCCTCCCGAGCCCGCGTGATCACCGCGAGGGACCGCTCGTACGTGAAGGCGGGCCGGATACGACGGAAGATCCGGGGAACGGTCTCCACATTGTGCGCGAGTACTTCCGGGCGGGTGTCGAACACCTCGCGTAGTTGCGCGGCGTCGGCATTGAAATCGGGGATCAGCAGTTCGACGCCGGCGCCCGGGCACAGTTCGTGAATCTGCCGGACCGTCTCTGCGTACAGCCAGGCGCCGCCGTCCGGCAGATCGTCGCGGGCCACGCCGGTGACGGTGGCGTACCGAAGGCCCATGGTCCGCACCGACTCCGCGACCCTCCTGGGTTCGCCCCGATCGAGTGCGGCGGGACGGCCGGTGTCGATTTGGCAGAAGTCGCACCGCCGGGTGCACTGGCTTCCGCCGATGAGGAACGTCGCCTCACGGTCCTCCCAGCATTCGAAGATGTTGGGACATCCCGCTTCCTGACACACGGTGTGCAGGTTCTCGCGATCGACGAGGGCGGCGAGGTCCCGGTATTCGGGGCCCGTCCGCATCTGCACCTTCATCCACGTCGGTTTGCGTTCGAGCGGGGTCTCTGTGTTGCGGACTTCGAGGCGGAGCAGACGGCGACGGTCAGGGGCGAGCGGAGCGACGGGGGGTGACTCAGGGACTGTAGTCATGGGTGACTCCTACGACCGGTCGAAACCGGTCGGTATGCGACGTCGGGGCGCGCGGTGGACAGCGCGGCACCGGGGAAGGTGAGCGGGAGGGCGAGCACACATCGACAACCGTTGCGGCTGCGGGCATCTGGGCTCTCATCTCTCGGCGTGTGCGGTCACGTCCGAGCGAAGATCCATCGAGGATGCCAAACGACGAGGACTTTTGGCAACACCGTCGGTCCGAGGAGACAAACCCGCGGCGCCTGTGTACTGTTTGGCAAATCACAACTGAAGACGCCGTTGACGCGCAGCGGGAGAACCTCCGTTTCGGAGGCGCCGTAGGAGCAACTTCCTCCCCGGGAATCTCTCAGGCCCCAGTACCGCAGCGCAGAGGCAACTCTGGAGAAAGTATCGGCCGCACGGCCGGAACTTACCGAAGGTGAAGAGCACGCCGCAGTTGCGGTGCGCCCAAACTCTCAGGTTTCAGGACAGAGCGGGGAGGTGCCCCCTTGTCGATGTCCGGTGCGGTCCGGACTCAACGAAACCGGAGTCACCTCGTGCCAGCAGAACCCCGCACCGCCACTCACGGCGCGCCCCTCACCAGCGACTTTCCGTCCCGCCACATCGGTCCTGATGCCGCCGCGTCCCGGCGCATGCTCGACGCCCTCGGTTACGACAGCCTCGCGAACCTGATCGACAGCGCGGTGCCCGAGCAGATCCGCAGTTCACAGCCCTTGGATCTGCCCACGGCGAGGTCCGAGCAGCAGGTTCTCGCCGACCTGCGCACACTGTCGGAGCGCAACGAGACCCGCGCCCAGATGATCGGCCTCGGATACTCCGACACCATCACGCCCGCGGTGTTGCGGCGGAATATGCTCGAGTCCCCCGCCTGGTACACCGCCTACACCCCGTACCAGCCGGAGATCTCCCAGGGCCGGCTGGAGGCGCTGCTGACGTTCCAGACCGTCATCGAGGATCTCACCGCCCTTCCGCTGGCCGGCGCATCGCTGCTCGACGAGGCGACCGCCGTGATGGAGGCGGTGCTGCTGATGCGGCGCGCGAACAAGTCGAAGGCCGCCACCAACCGCGTCGTCCTCGACGCGGACTGCCTGCCGCAGACACTGGCCGTCGTTCGGGGACGAGCGAAGGCGCTGGGCATCGAGGTGGTGGTCGCGGAACTGTCCGGGGAACTGCCGGACGGTGACATGTTCGGGGTGGTCTTCCAGGCGCCCGGTGCGAGCGGCGCGCTGCGCGACCTCGCTCCGATGATCGCCGCCGCGAAGGCGCGCGGCGCGCTGACCACCGTCGCGGCGGACCTGCTGTCGCTGACGATCCTGACGCCGCCCGGCGAGCAGGGTGCCGACATCGCCGTCGGGTCGGCGCAGCGTTTCGGTGTGCCGTTGTTCTTCGGCGGACCGCACGCCGGCTACATGGCCGTGCGCGGCGGACTCGAGCGCATGCTGCCCGGCCGCCTCGTCGGAGTGTCCGTCGACGTCGACGGGAAGACGGCCTACCGGCTGGCTCTGCAGACCCGCGAACAGCACATCCGGCGTGACAAGGCGACCAGCAACATCTGCACGGCGCAGGCACTGCTCGCCAACGTCGCCGCGATGTACGCCGCCTACCACGGGCCGGAAGGGTTGCGCGCCATCGCGAACCGGGTGCACGCCCACGCGACGACCATCGCCGGAAGCCTGCGCGCCGCCGGTCACACGATCGTCCACGACAGCTTCTTCGACACGGTTCTCGTCCGGGTCCCGGCGGGCGCCGGGGCGATAGTGGAGTCGGCCGACCGGGACGGCATCAACCTCCGTCTCGTCGACGCCGATCACGTCGCGATCGCCTGCGACGAGTGCACCACCGACGACATCGTCCGGCGGGTGGTTACCGTGTTCGGTGCGCAGCCGACGATCGTCGCGGTGCCCGCACTGCCGTCGGCACTCGCCAGGACGTCGAGTTATCTGCAGCACAGGGTGTTCCACGATCACCGCTCGGAAACCGCGATGCTCCGCTTCCTGCGCACGCTGTCGGACAAGGACCTCGCCCTCGACCGCACCATGATCCCGCTCGGATCGTGCACGATGAAACTCAACTCCGCTGTCGAGATGGAACCGATCAGCTGGCCCGGGTTCGCGTCCATCCACCCGTACGCCCCGGTCGCGCAGACGGCCGGCTACCTCGAACTCGTCGCCGACCTGGAACGCTGGCTCGGCGAGATCACCGGCTACGACCGGGTGTCGTTGCAGCCCAACGCCGGATCCCAGGGCGAGCTGGCCGGGCTGCTCGCGATCCACGGCTATCACGAATCCCGGGCCGACTTCGGACGCAACGTCTGCCTCATCCCCCAGTCCGCGCACGGAACGAATGCCGCATCCGCGGTACTCGCGGGCATGAAGGTCGTCGTCGTCGCGACCGCGGAGAACGGCAACATCGACGTGGGCGACCTGCGCGCGAAGATCGCGGCGCACGAGGGCGCGGTGGCCGCGATCATGTTGACCTACCCGTCCACGCACGGCGTGTACGAGAACGACGTGCGGACGGTCTGCGATCTGGTTCACGAGGCCGGCGGGCAGGTGTACGTCGACGGCGCCAACCTCAACGCGCTGGTCGGTCTCGCGCAACCCGGCAAGTTCGGCGGCGACGTGTCACACCTGAACCTGCACAAGACGTTCTGCATCCCGCACGGCGGCGGCGGTCCCGGTGTCGGGCCCGTCGCGGTGCGCGAGCATCTGGCGCCGTTCCTGCCCGGCAATCCGCTGGGCGGCGACGACCTCGGCACCCCGGTGTCGGCCGCCAACTACGGATCGGCGGGCATCCTGCCCATCACCTGGGCGTACATCGCCCTGATGGGTCCGGACGGGCTGACGAGCGCCACCGAAACCGCGGTGCTCGCCGCCAATTACGTCGCCAGGTCACTGGATCAGCACTTCCCCGTCCTGTACACCGGCCCGTCCGGTCTGGTGGCGCACGAGTGCATACTCGACCTCCGGCCGGTCACCAAGGCGACCGGCGTGACCGCCGAGGATGTGGCAAAACGGTTGATCGACTACGGATTCCACGCACCCACCCTGTCGTTCCCCGTCAACGGCACACTGATGGTGGAACCGACCGAGTCCGAGGACCTCGCCGAACTCGACCGCTTCATCGAGGCGATGATCTCGATCCGCCACGAGATCGACCTGGTCGGTGACGGCGTGTGGCCGCTCGAGCGCAGCCCACTGCGTCAGGCCCCGCACACCGCCGAACAGGTGACCGCGGACGAGTGGAATCTGCCCTACCCGCGCCACCTGGCCGCCTACCCCGTCGCGTCGCTTCGCACCGCCAAGTACTGGCCCCCGGTGCGTCGCATCGACGGCGTCCACGGCGACCGCAATCTCGTCTGCTCGTGCCCGGCGCCCGAGGCCTTCGAGAACACCACCGACATCGACGCTTCGGCCATCGCCGAGACCCCCGAGGAGGCCTTCGCATGACCCTCACCACCACGCCCGCGTCCCCGCTGCTCGGCGAGCACGGCGCGCTCGGAGCCCATTTCACCGACTTCGCCGGCTGGCAGATGCCGCTGAAGTACGACAGCGAACTCGCCGAACACCACGCCGTCCGGTCCGCGGCAGGGTTGTTCGACCTCTCGCACATGGGCGAGATCGCGGTCACCGGGCCCGAGTCCGGAGCGGTACTGGATTACGCTCTGGCCGGCGAACTCTCGAAGATCGGCGTCGGCCGGGCCAAGTACTCCCTCCTGTGCAATGCGGGCGGCGGGGTCATCGACGATCTGGTCGTCTACCGTCTCGCCAACGAGCATTCCTCGTGGTGGCCAATGCGGCCAACGCGCCGACGGTGTACCGCGAACTGGCGGCACGCGTCGAGGGCTTCTCCGCCAAGGTCGACGATCAGTCCTCGGAGACCGCGCTGATCGCGGTGCAGGGACCGGCCGCCCAGGACATCGTGCAGTCCCTCGTTCCCGCCGAGCAGGTCGAGACGGTGGCGGAGTTGAAGTACTACGCCGTCACGCGCGCGGTCGTCGCCGGCATCGACGTCCTCCTCGCCCGCACCGGGTACACCGGGGAGGACGGCTTCGAGCTGTACGTGCCGAACGAGCTGTCCGTGCCGTTGTGGCGCGCACTGCTCGACGCCACCACGACCCGCGGCGGCGTCCCCGCCGGCCTCGCGTGCCGCGACACCCTCCGACTGGAGGCCGGAATGGCGCTGTACGGCCACGAACTGAACCTCGACACGAATCCGTACGAGGCCGGGCTCGGCAAGGTGGTCCGGCTGAACAAGGATTTCGTCGGCCGCGATGCCCTGCAGACGTTGTCGCATCAGGCCCCGCAGCGGGTGCTCGTCGGACTCGCGGGAACCGGCCGCCGGGCCGCGCGTGCCGAGTACACCGTGTTGGACGCGTCCGGCGAGTCGCCGGTCGGCACCATCACGTCCGGGGCGCTGTCTCCGACGCTCGGGCATCCGATCGCGCTCGCGTTCGTGGACGTCGCGTTCCGCGAACCGGGCACCGAACTCACCGTGGACATCCGCGGCAAGAAGGAACCGTTCGTGGTCACCCCGTCGCCGTTCTACCGCCGCTCCTGAGCCGTTCCCACCCACTTCAGCCCCGAAAGGGTCACACATGTCTTCGCACGCCTTCCCTGACGACCGCAGCTACACCGACGACCACGAGTGGGTCCTGATCGAGCCCGGCGCCACGCTCCCCGACGAACCGGTCCGCGTCGGCATCACGTCCGTCGCCGTCAACTCGCTCGGCGAACTCGTCTTCGTCGACCTGCCGGAGGTCGGTGCGACCATCGTCGCCGGCGAATCGTGCGGCGAGGTCGAGTCCACGAAGACCGTGTCCGAGCTGTATCCGCCGGTGAGCGGCCGGGTCACCCTGATCAACACCGCCGCCGTCGACGATCCGGGACTGGTCACCTCCGACCCCTACGGCGAGGGCTGGCTGTTCGCCGTCCAGCCGTCCGCCGCCGGCGAGCTCCTCACCGCGGCCGAGTACGCCGAGAAGAACGGGGTGCAGGCATGAGCGTCCTGAACCGCGACCTCGCGGATTTCGATCCGGACGTCGCCGCACTGATCGGCAAGGAGCTCGAGCGTCAGCGCACCGGCCTCGAGATGATCGCGTCGGAGAACCACGCACCGCTTTCGGTGATGCAGGCGCAGGGTTCCGTGCTGACCAACAAGTACGCCGAGGGGTACCCGGGCCGGCGCTACTACGGCGGCTGCGAGCACGTGGACACGATCGAGCAGCTCGCCATCGACCGCGTCAAGTCGCTGTTCGCCGCCGAATACGCCAACGTGCAACCGCATTCGGGTGCCACCGCGAACGCGTCGGTGATGCATGCGCTGATCAAACCGGGCGACACGATCCTCGGACTCTCCCTCGCCGACGGCGGCCACCTCACGCACGGCATGCGCCTCAACTTCTCCGGCAAACTCTACAACGTCGCCGCGTACGGGGTGTCCGAGCAGGACTACCTCATCGACATGGACGACGTGGCGAAGGCGGCGCGCGAGCACCGGCCGCAACTGATCATCGCCGGCTGGTCGGCCTACCCCCGGCACCTGGACTTCGCCCGCTTCCGGGAGATCGCCGACGAGGTCGGCGCGTACCTGATGGTCGACATGGCCCACTTCGCGGGCCTGGTCGCCACCGGGTTCCACCCGTCCCCCGTCCCGCACGCGCACGTCGTCACGTCGACGACGCACAAGACCCTCGGCGGACCCCGCGGCGGCATCATCCTGACCAACGATGCGGCCATCGCGAAGAAGCTCAATTCCGCGGTGTTCCCCGGCCAGCAGGGCGGCCCACTGGAACACGTGATCGCGGGCAAGGCAACGGCATTCAAGATGGCGGCCGAACCCGAGTTCGCGGAGCGTCAGGAGCGCTGCCTGGACGGTGCGAAGGTACTCGCCGAACGACTCAGCCGACCCGACGTCAAGGGAGCCGGAATCAGCGTCCTCACCGGCGGCACGGACGTGCACCTCGTCCTCGTCGACCTGCGGGATGCCGCCATCGACGGGCAGCAGGCCGAGGACAGGCTGGACGCGATCGGAATCACCGTCAACCGCAACGCCGTCCCGTTCGATCCGCGGCCGCCGATGGTGACGTCCGGTCTGCGCATCGGCACACCGGCACTCGCCGCCCGCGGCTTCGGCAGGGACGACTTCGTGACGGTCGCCGACCTGATCGCCCGGGCCCTCGTCGCGTCCGCCGACGCGGACACGTCCGGGTTGGCCGCCCAGGTCCGGGCGCTCGCGGACAAGTACCCGCTCTACCCGGGCTTGTAACTCGGTGACAATATTTCCCGCCTCGACCCTTACATCCGCTCCTCACTCCGTTCCTCGCTGCGCTGCGGTACTCGTTGCGATGCTCCGGAAGGACCTCGCGTGACGATCAGTGTGTTCGACCTGTTCTCGGTCGGTATCGGTCCGTCCAGCTCGCACACGGTCGGGCCGATGCGGGCGGCGGGCACGTTCGTCGACGACCTCGACACACTCGGCGTTCTCGGGGACGTCGCCGGTGTCCGTGTCGATCTGTACGGATCGCTCGCGGCCACCGGCGCCGGCCACGGCACGATGTCGGCGATCCTCCTCGGTCTCGAGGGGTACCGACCGGAGACCATCGCCACCGAGGAGATGGAGACGCGGCTCGCAGCGGTGCGGGCGAGTCGGCGGATCCGCCTCGGCGCGACGGTCGACATCCCGCTCGCCGAGGACGAGATGGTGCTGCACCCGTTGACGGTCCTGGACTTTCACCCCAACGGCATGACCCTCACAGCCACCGACGACAAGGGCCAGAAACTGCACGCGCAGACCTACTTCTCGATCGGCGGCGGGTTCGTCGTCACCGGCGACGAACCGGAGCTGTCCGTCGCCGCGGGTGCGAATTCGCTGTCGTTCGGGTCGGCGCGCGAACTGCTGGACCTCACCGAGCACTACGGGCTCACGATCAGCGAGGTCATGCTCGAGCACGAACGTGCCCTCCGGCCCGAGCCGGAGGTCCGGGCGCGGCTCCTGCACATCCGCGACGTGATGGTCGAGTGTCAGCGACGCGGAATCGGCCGGGACGGGTATCTGCCCGGCAGTCTGCGGGTGCGCCGACGCGCCCGCGGCTGGTACGAGCGGCTGAACGTGGAGGATCCGGGTCGTGATCCCGCGTTCGCCGAGGACTGGGTGAACCTGGTGGCCCTCGCCGTCAACGAGGAGAACGCGTCCGGCGGACGCATCGTCACCGCCCCCACCAACGGGGCGGCCGGCATCATCCCGGCGGTGTTGCACTACGCGCTGCACTACACCCCCGCCGGGAAGGCGGACCCGAACGGAACGACGGTGCGATTCCTTTTGGCGGCCGGCGCAATCGGATCCCTGTACAAGGAACGGGCCTCGATCTCCGGGGCCGAGGTGGGCTGTCAGGGCGAGGTGGGTTCCGCGGCGTCCATGGCCGCCGCCGGGCTCGCCGAGATCCTCGGCGGCAGCCCGGAGCAGGTGGAGAACTCGGCGGAGATCGCGATGGAACACAGTCTCGGTCTGACGTGTGATCCCATCGGCGGCCTGGTGCAGATTCCGTGCATCGAGCGCAACGCCATTTCGGCGGGCAAGGCGATCAACGCCGCCCGGATGGCGCTGCGCGGCGACGGCACCCACCGAGTCAGCCTGGACCAGGTGATCGAGACGATGCGGGCCACCGGCGCCGACATGAGCTCGAAGTACAAGGAGACCTCCACCGGGGGGCTCGCCGTGAACGTGTCGGTGAATCTCGTCGAATGCTGACGCAAGTCCTCGAGGACCAGTGAATGGACGCGGTGCCGGGGATCCGATCGGGATCCCCGGCACCGCGGTCACGCATGTGCGGGCTGCAACAGACCGATCCGGTCGAATCGCTCCGCACGGTCGGAGAGTCGCTGGGTGGTGTCTGCCGCATCGAGGAGCGACAGCTCGCGGTGGAGCACCGCACCCACCCGGGTGCAGAATGCCGTGGATTCTTCTGCAGCATCGGGTAATTCGGGGATCACCTCGTCCACGATGCCGCTCGCGAGGAGATCGGACGACCGGATTCCCTGCCGGGCGGCCATGTCCGGAGCGTGCGCGATGTCGTGGTGCAGGATCGCGCTCGCACCTTCGGGCGGCAGGGGCGACAGCCAGCCGTGCTGGGCCGCGAGCACCCGATCGGCCGGGATCAACGCGAGCGCGCCGCCGCCGGTGCCCTGCCCGAGCAGCAGGGAGATGGTGGGGACGTCGAGCGAGACCATGTCGGCGATGCAGCGCGCGATCTCACCGGCCAGACCGCCTTCCTCCGCCTCCTTCGACAATGCCGCGCCCGCGGTGTCGATGACCGTCACCAACGGCAGGTTCAGTTCCGCCGCCAGCCGCATTCCCCGGCGGGCCTCCCGTAGCGCGCCCGGGCCGAGCGGCGACCGCGTGGTCTGCCCTCGACGGTCCTGTCCGAGCAGGACGCACGGCATGTCACCGAACCGGACGAGAGCGAGGATCAAGCCCGGATCGACCTCACCCTGACCGGTTCCGTTGAGCGGAAGAACATCCGACGCGGAGTGGAACATCACCTCACGCACACCCGGCCGGTCCTCGCGGCGTGAGGCGACCACCGAATCCCAGGCGGGGACGTCCGGCAGACTCTCGTGGACGGGGGCGTCCGCGAGCGACGGCCGGCCACCACGGCCGGAGGTGATGATGCGTAGCGCGCGGTCGACGATCTCGGCGAGTTGGTCCGGCGGCCGCACTGCGTCGATGAGTCCGTGCGCGTGGAGGTTCTCGGCGGTCTGGACGCCCGCCGGGAACGGCGACTCGTACAGGGCCTCGAACACCCGCGGTCCGAGGAAGCCGACGAGCGCTCCCGGTTCCGCGATGGTGACGTGGCCCAGCGATCCCCAGGACGCGAATACTCCACCGGTCGTGGGGCTCCGGAGGTAGACGAGATACGGCAGGTGCGTCTCCTTGTGCTTGATCACCGCCGCCGTGATCTTGACCATCTGCAGGAACGCGGTCGTCCCCTCCTGCATTCGCGTGCCTCCCGACGTCGGCAGGGCGAGCAGGGGAAGGCGTTCGCGCGTGGCGCGCCGGATCCCGGCGACCAGACGCTCGCCTGCGGCAACGCCGATGGAGCCGCCCAGAAAGCCGAATTCACAGACGAGGATTGCCGTTCGGCGACCGAGGATGGTGGCCACCCCGGTCAGCACCGCCTCGTCGAGGCCGGTCTTCTCCTGTGCGCGAAGAAGTTCGTCGGCGTACTCGGAGTCCGCCGCGACCTGGATCGGAGGCGTGTCCCACGACTCCCAGGTGCCGGCGTCGACCACGAGATCGAGCAGTTCGGGAGCGCTCAGGCGAGCCATCAGCTGCACTCTTTCAGCCACGACATCACGATGTCGTTGTCCGCGCCGAGGACCGGTGGTGCGGTGTGCCGGGTCTCGGTGACCTCGGTGCCGTCCGGTTCGAAGAACCGCAGGGGCGGGCCCGGCAGCGTGATGTTGCCGAGTGTGCGGTGGTCGACGTCGACGAGCAGTCCCTGCGACTTGGTCTGCTCCCATTCGTAGACTTCGGAGATCGTCCGGACGCGTCCGGCGGGCACCCCGATGCGGTCGAGTTCGCTGAGAAGTTCGTCGCTGGTGTACGCGCCGAACGCATCCTCGACCAGTTCCAGGACCTGCTTGTGGTTCTCGACGCGTTCGGGATTCGTGGCCATTCCGGGGGTGTCCGGATCGAGGTGGAAGCCCGCGCAGAACCGCTTCCACAGTCCTTCGCTGCCGACGGAGATCTGGACGGCGCCGTCGGCAGTGCGGAACAGCCCGTAGGGCGAGATCGAGGGATGGTGGTTGCCCTGCGCCTCGCCGACCTCGCCGGCGACGGTCCACTTCGTCCCCTGGAAGGCGTGCACGCCGACGACGCTGGCCAGCAACGACGTTCGCACGACGCGGCCCCGTCCGGTGCGCTCACGTTCCTGTAGGGCGGCGACGACGCCGAACGCCCCGTACATGCCGGCGAGCAGGTCCGCGATGGGCACGCCGACGCGCTGGACGTCGTCGGGATTGGGGCCGGTCAGCGACATCAGTCCGGCCTCGCCCTGCGCGATCTGGTCGTACCCCGCGCGTCCGCCTTCGGGTCCGTCGTGACCGAATCCGCTGATGGACAGGACGACCAGGCGCGGGTTCAGCTCCGCGAGCCGTTCGGTGGTGAATCCCAGCCGGTCGAGGACGCCGGTGCGGAAGTTCTCCATGAGGACGTCGGCGCGCCGGACGAGGGATTCGAGGGTGGCCCGTCCGTCTTCGGCCTTGAGGTCGAGGGTGATCGACTTCTTGTTCCGATTCGCGGACAGGAAGTACGTCGATTCCCGCTCGGCGTCCGCCGGCTCCACGAAGGGCGGCCCCCATCCGCGGGTGTCGTCACCGCCGTGCGGGGTCTCGATCTTGATGACGTCGGCGCCGAGGTCGCCGAGCATCATCGCCGCGTGGGGGCCCGCGAGTGCGCGGGTCAGATCGACGACGACCACTCCTTGCAGCGGACCTGTGCGCTCCATCGTGTTCGTGGACATGTGAAACCACCCGTTACTTCCTGGCGAGAGCCGCGAGAGCTGGACTGTTGGTGCAGTGACCTAGTGGACTAGCCAATTAAATGAAACATCTGATCCGACCGATGTCAAGAGGTGAAAAATCGACTCAACAACGCAGGGAGGCGGGCCGGGTCGCCTCCCCGCCGACCGTCAGAGCCAGCCGGGCACCACGAGAATCGCCCAGGCCACGAGCGGCCCGATGGCGACGACGAGGGCGCTGTACTTCAGGATCTGCTTGTAGAAGCGGTCTCGATCGACGTTCTGCGCGTTCGCGAGGACCAGCGCCCCGTTGGTCGAGAACGGACTGACGTCCACGATGGTCGAGGAGATGGCGAGGGCGACGATGACGCCCACCGCGCCCACCTCGCCGGCGAGGAGGAACGGGACGGCGAGCGGAATGGTCGCTCCCAGAATCGCCGTGGACGACGCGAATGCGGAGACGATGGCGCCGATGTAGCAGAGGAGAAGGGCGACGAGGAGAGGCATCCCGAGGCTGGCCACCGCGTTTCCGACGTACTCGACGGTGCCCGCCTCCTGCAGTACTCCCACGAAGGTGAGCACGCCGCCGATGAGCAGAACCGTCGACCAGCTGATCTGAGCGATCGCACCCTTCTGCGCCTTCGGCGAGGCGAGTGCCAGGACGACGGCCACCGTCATCGAGATGAATCCCACGTCCAGGTCGAGGATCAGCGAGAACACGGCGAGCGCGGCGAGACCGACCAGAGTGAGGGCCTGATCGAATGTGACTCCGGAGCGTGCGGGTGCGCCGGCGAGGGTCGCCGTCGGGCGCACCTTGGTCGCGGTGGCCCCTCCCGATCCCGAGTCGCCTCCGGTCGCGGGCACTCCTCCACCCGAGACGCCGCCGGCTTCTGCCGTTTCCTCCGGGCCGTCGTCGTGCACGCTGCGGCCGATCAGGTCCCGTCCGCCGAGGAAGACGAAGAGGAGCACCCCGATAGCGGCGTTGAACAGGAGGCTTCCGAGGAACAGGGTGAGCGGGCTGTTGGTCAATCCCGCCTTGGACGCGATGTCGTTGACCGTGACGCCGTAGATGCTGATCGGCGAAAAGCCGCCTGCCTGCGCTCCGTGGACGACCATCATGCCCATCAGGAGGGCGTTGATCTTGTAGCGGGCGGCGAAGCCGAGAGCGATCGGCGCGACGATCGCGACGGCGGCAGGGCCGAGCGCGCCGATCGAGGTGAGTACCGCCGTGATCCCGAACATCACCCAGGGGATCAGCGCGACACGACCGCGGACCAGCCGGACCGCCCCGCGGACCATGAGGTCGACGGTCCCGTTGTTCTGGGCGATCGCGAAGAGGTAGGTGATGCCGACCAGCGTCAGGAACAGGCTGCTGGGGAATCCGGCAATAATGTCGTCGCTGCTCATGTGCAGTGACAGTGTTCCGACGAAGAAGGCGGCAACGAAGCCGAGAGCGCCCATGTTCACGGGCAGCACGGTCGCCGCCAGGAACATGACAGCGAGCGCAAGTATGGGGATCAACTCGGTCGACATGAAAGTCTCCGGTTCTGTGGCAGTGGCATCTGGTCTCGACCGCCGCCGGCGAGCAAATTGACTCAGTGGCAGATTGGCCTAGCCACTTCATAAAAGCAGTGTCGTGGATCACTGTCAATAGGAACTGTGGGTGCGGTTACATGCATATGCGAGATACCGTGGAGTAGTTTCAGTGGAATGGAGAGTGGGTGGCCCAGTGGCTGAGCAACTGCGTCCGGTAGCACGACCGCGGCTGTACGAGGTAATCGTCGAACAGCTCTGCGCCCATATCGCCGACCACGAGATGACGCCGGGCGACCGCCTCCCCGCCGAGCGTGAACTCGCCGCTCAACTCGGTGTGAGTCGCGCTTCCCTGAGTCAGGCGCTCGTCGCCCTCGAGGTGCAGGGCGTGGTGTCGGTGCGGCACGGGGACGGTGCCGTGCTCGTCCGCCGCCCCATCGAGGAACGAGCGGTCAAGGCGCTGCGGGAGCACGCCGATCGCCTCCCCGAGGTGATCGAGGCCCGTGAGGCGCTCGAGGTGAAACTCGCCGGGCTCGCCGCCGAGCGCCGGACCGACGCGGAGATGGCGGCGATCGATTCCGCCCTCGCGACGATGGAAGCCGAGGTCGCCGCGGGCGATCGCGGCGTCGTCGGCGACGAGCAGTTCCACGAGGCCATCACCGTCGCGGCGCACTCGTCACTGCTGGCCAAGCTGATGCACGAGATTTCCGGGCTGATCCGGGAGACCCGGATCGAATCCCTGTCACAAGCCGAACGCCCGCGGGCCTCGCTCGAAGGGCACCGCCGCATTGCGACGGCGATTCGAGACCAGGACTCCGCGGGCGCTTCCCGTGCGATGGCCGATCACATCCGGATGGTGTCCGACGTCGCGTTGCTGCGCGAGGGCGGGTAACCGGGTCTACCCGCCGACCACCGACTGCGGCCGGTGGGCACCGAGGATCTCGTCGGTGTCGGCGCCGAGTACCGGCGGCGCGGACGTCAGATGCGGGCGTTCGCCGGAGAAACTGACCGGGAACGCGATCTGCTGCAGGCTGCCCAGCGTCGGGTGGTCGACCATGCCGATCATTCCCAGTGCCGCAGTGTGCGGGTCGGCATAGATCTCGTCGAGATGCCGGATCGGTGACACGGGCACGGCGTGCGCGGTGAGCGTGTCGCACCAGTGCTCCACGGTGCCCGACGCGAAGGCCGTCGACAGTTCCCGCTCGAGATCGCCGCGATTCGCGACGCGGTCACGGTTGCGCTCGAAACGCGGGTCTGTCGTCAGGTCTTCGCGTGCGATCGCCGAGCACAGGCTCCCCCACTGGCTGTCG
Source organism: Rhodococcus sp. LB1 (assembly GCF_001583455.1). Classification (NCBI taxonomy): domain Bacteria; kingdom Bacillati; phylum Actinomycetota; class Actinomycetes; order Mycobacteriales; family Nocardiaceae; genus Rhodococcus; species Rhodococcus sp. LB1. Next base: position 141,770 of record NZ_LTCZ01000035.1, read on the forward strand.
TTGCCCACCGCGACGACGAAGTATCCGTCGCTCGCGGGAAATGCTTGATACGGAGCGAGATTGGGATGACCGGAGCCCAGCGGGCCGGGACGCTCGCCGGTCGCGAAATAGTTGGTCGCCCAGTTCACGTGCAGGGCGAGCTGGCACTCGAACAGCGACGTCGTCACGTACTGCCCTCGGCCGGTCCGCGACCGCTCCACGAGGGCAGCGAGCACGCCGATCAGACCGAAGAGCGCCGCCCCCAGATCCCCCATCGCGAATCCGGCCTTCATCGGCGCCCCACCCGGCTCGCCGGTCAGCGACATCAGTCCGCCCGCGGCCTGCGCGATCATGTCGTAGCCCGGTTCGTCGCGCAGCGGCCCCGCCTCCCCGAACGCGGAGATGTGCAGCACGACCAGATGCGGGTACCGATCGGACAGCGTCCGGTAGTCGAAGATCCGCTGCAGCCCGCTGCCGGGCTTGAAGTTCTCGACGACGACGTCGGTCTCCTCCAGAATCCGGTGGATGACGTCCTGTCCCTCTTCCGATTTGAGGTCGACGGTCACCGACTTCTTGCCCCGGTTGATCGCGAGGTAGTACGTGGCGTCGGGGCCGACGAACGGCGGACCCCACGACCGTGTCGGGTCGCCGCCGTCGGGATGTTCGACCTTCGTGACGTCGGCGCCGAGGTCCGCGAGCGACATGGTGGCGTACGGTCCGGCGAGGATCTTGGAGAGGTCCAACACCCGCACCCCCGCGAGGGGCGCCGGTCCGGTGTGGGTCGTGGTCACAGGAGAACTCCTGTCGCAGAGTCGGATCGGGGTGCGGCGGCCTGCGCGGCGTCCGCCGCGACGGCGGTACCGTCGACGACGGCCGCCAGGTGGTCGAGGGCGGCCCCAGGGAGGTGGCCGGCGTCGCCGGACAGGTAGGCGTTGGCGACGAGCAGCGCCCGGTAGCCGCTGCCCGAGGTGATCGCGAAATCGGCGAGGTCGTAGAGCAGGGTGGCCATCGCCGCGCGGGCCAGTTCGTTCGCGTAGCGCGCGCACCCGGCCTGCGCGGTGTCGTCGTCTCCGGCAACCAGCAGGTCGCCTTCCGCGACCAGGTCGTCCCAGCGTCTGCCGAGAACGTCGGCGCCAGGGCCGCAGTCGGGTCCGAGTCCGGCGAGGATGCGGCGCATCGTGTCCGCCAGCCGGTGATGCGCACCGAGCTTGCGCATGCACCGCAGCACGTCCAGGGCGATGACGTTGCTCGAGCCTTCCCAGATCGACCCCAGGTGGGCGTCGCGGACCAGACGGGCGTGGGCCCATTCCTCGATGTAGCCGTTGCCGCCCCGGACCTCCATGGCCTCGCCGGTGACCACGCGCGACCGTTTGCAGATGTAATGCTTCGCCAGCGGGGTGAGGACCCGGATCAGGGCACGTGCGGAGTCGTCGCCGGCGTCCGCCGCCTGCAGGCACTGCGCGCTGTACGCCACCAGGGCGAGCGCCGCCTCGGCGTCCAGCGCGAGTGGCAGCAGGGTTGCGCGCATCAGGGGCTGGTCGAACAGGGCCTTGCCGAACACGACCCGCTCCCGGGTGTGGTCGACGGCGTCGCGCACGGCTCGTCGCATCAGCGCGCTCGACCGCATCGCGTTCGACAACCGCGACGTGTTCACCATCTCGGCCATCTGCCGGAACCCGCGGTCGAGTTCGCCCACCTGAAGGGCGTACGCACCGGTCAGCGACACCTCACCGCTGGGCATCGAGCGGGTGCCGAGCTTGTCCTTCAGCCTGTCGATCGTGTAACTGTTGCGTTCGCCGTTCGCCAGAACCTTGGGCACCATGAACATTCCGACGCCGCGGGTGGACTGGTCGTCGCCGCCGGGGAACCGGGCCAGGGTCACGATGACGTCGGCGTCGGGATTGGACGCGAACCACTTCTTCCCGGTCAGCCGCCACGCGTCGCCGTCACGCTCGGCCCGGGTCTCCGTGCGGGCGATATCGGTGCCGGCCTGCGGTTCGGTCATGAACATCGCGCCGGTCATCGCGCCGTCGGGGTCTGTCGAGGTCAGTGCGTCGATCCACGGTCCGAACACGTCCGGGTCGCCGAACATGCGCAGCGTGCGGGCGGCGGCATCCGTCATCGACACCGGGCACGCCAACCCGAACTCCGCCTGCACGAAGACGTACGACGCGAGGTACTTCACCAGGTGCGGCGGGACGTCGTCCCAGCCGTGCAGGCCGCCGCGGTGCGACAGTGCCGACAGTCCGTATTCGCTGTATGCGGCGCGGCACAGTTCCTGGTAGGAGGGGTGGTACGCGATCCGGTCGATGCGTTCGCCGTCACGGTCGAACTGCTGCAGCACCGGCGGATTCTTGTCGGCGGTGGCAGCGAGGGCGTCGAGTCGCCCCCCGGCGTCGGCGCCCAGCCGGTCGAGCAGGGTGTTCAGCTTGTCGCGGTCGGACGGTGCGGTCCACCGGTCGACGACGGCGCGTAGGGCGGGATCGGTGTGAGCGAAATTCATGAGTGAGCAACATCTTTCCGGGTCGAGGACTGTTCGGGACGAGATTCGGCGTCGGTCCCGCCCGAGCGGGCTTTCCCACGGCGGAGCAGCAGGGTCATGCAGGCGAGCGAGAGCACGACGTAGCCGAGTCCGAGGGCGACCACCGGCCAGATCGAGTCGGTGTGGGTGAGCAGGAACTGGCAGAGCATCGGGGCGGTTCCGGCGAAGATAGCCGTCGACAGCTGATACGACAGCGAGATTCCGGTGTAACGAACGTTGGTCGGGAAGACCTGAGCGAGGATGCCGGCAAGGGCGGCGTAGTACATCGCGTGCGGGGCGGTGGCCAGCACCATGCCGAGCATGGCCAGGGGCACCGACCCGGTCTGGACGAGAAGGAACATCAACGGCAGCAACACGAGTTCGGGCAGCAGCATCCACCGGATCGCCCGCGACGGATCGATTTTCGTGGCCAGCACGGCGCCGAACGGCTGCACGAGTACCTGCGCGACGAGCGCGATCGTGATCACGAGGAGGAAGTCCCCGCGGTCGAATCCGAGGTCGGCGGTGGCCCAGGCGAGTGCGAACGTGGTCTTCACGTAGGTGATGGCGACACCCGCGACCACGGCCCCCACGCCGAGGGCGAGTTCGACCGGGTGCGAGCGCAGTACCTCGACGAGCGGCGTCCGGGTGCGCTCCTGGGCGACGACGGCCTTCTTCATCTCCGGCGTCTCCGAGATCCGCAGCCGGATGTACAGCGCGACGACGACGAGCGCGGCGGACGCGAGGAACGGCAGACGCCAGCCCCAGGACTCGAACATGCTGTCCGACAACAGCGTCAGCGCCAGGAACGCGAGGGTCGCGAGCAGATTGCCGACGGGCGATCCCTGCTGCGCGAATGCGCCGTACAGCACCTTCTTGTTCGGTGGCGCGAATTCGGTGGCGATGAGCACGGCGCCACCCCACTCACCGCCCATCGCGATGCCCTGGACCACGCGGAGCGCGACGAGGAGGACGGGCGCCCAGATCCCGATCTGCGAGTAGGTGGGGAGACAGCCGACGCCGACCGTTCCGATCCCCATCAGGATCAGCGTGATGATCACGGCGTTCTTGCGGCCGAACTTGTCGCCGAAGTGACCGAACACGATCCCGCCGAGCGGGCGGGCCACGAAGCCGATCGCGAACGTCGCGAAGGCGGCGAGGGTGCCCACCGCGGGCGAGGCGTCGGGGAAGAACAACCGGCCCAGCACGAGTGCGGAGGCGGTGCCGTAGATGTAGAAGTCGAACCACTCGATGGTGGTGCCGACGAACGCGGTGACACCGGCCTTGCGAGCCTGCCGGGTGCTGTATTCGGGTGGTGCCGCGTCGCGGCCGGGATTCGGGTTCACGGTTCTCCCTGACTTTCGTGGGGCGTCACGCCGACGCAGAGGTGGTGTGCATCACTATGGTCGGGATTCCGTGTAGAGTCCAAGACTTAATTCAGCTTGTTTAGGTGATTCAGACACATAGTTCCGAGGAGGGGTCGTGGAACTCCGTCACCTGCACGCGTTTCTCGCGGTCGCGGAAGAACTGCATTTCGGGCGGGCCGCCGAGCGTCTCCACGTGGCGCAGTCCCCGCTCAGCCAGACCGTGCGGGCCCTCGAACGGGAACTGGGAACCGATCTGTTCGTCCGCACCACCCGCTCCGTGCGGCTCACGGCCGCGGGCGAGGCTCTGGTGGGTCCGGCCCGGACCATCGAGGCGCAGATCGGGATCGTGAAGGGCATCGCGCAGGCGGCGGCAGCCGGGGAGACCGGCCGCGTCACCGTCGGATTCGGCGGCGCGGGCGGCTATACGGTGCTGTCCGTTCTCGCCCGCTCCCTCGCCGACGCCTACCCCGGCATCGAACTGGACCTACGCCCGCAGATGTACTCGGGTGAGGTGCTCGACGCCCTCACCCGCGGAACCCTGGACATGGGCATCGTGGGGTTGCCGGTCCCGCGGGGCTTCGCCACCCACACCGTGCTCGAGGAGGCACTGATGGTGGCGGTCCCGGCCGGGCACCGTCTCGTCGACGCGGGCGCCGTCGTGCCGCAGGAATTGGCGAGCGAACGGTTCGTGATCTACCCCGCCGAACACGGTTCCGTGGTCCGCGACGCCACGCTCGCCCTGTGCGCTGCGGCAGGATTCGCCCCCGTCGTCGCGCACGAGGCGCCCGACCCGTACAGCCTGCTCGCAATGGTCGGCGCCGGTGTCGGCGTGGCCGTCGTGGTGGATTCGACCGCACGCCTCACGATGGACGGCGTCGAATACCTGCCCATCGCCGGCGACGCCCCCACCCTCCCCATCGCCATGGCCTGGCAGGACTCCAATCCCTCACCTGCGGTGCAGACGGTCACCCGGGTACTGCGCGACGTGATCGGGGATGTCGACCCTTCAGACGCCTGACCGAATTACTCTTGTGTCAACCCGCTGCCGCTACGGGCGTTGCGCACGATTTCCTGGGCGGCGCGACCTCGGAGTCACCGAGGTCGCGCCACCCTTCCACAGCTCGCAGCACGATCACTAACCGGTCTGCACCCCATCCTCGTGCGCCATCCAGTGCACGAAGCGATGCAGCGGATACATGGCATCGTGAGGGTTGCCGATCGTGCTGGGTCCCGCCTCGCCCAGCCGGACGATGCGCTGCGCGCCGGCGCTTGCCAGCCGGTCGCGATAGTCCGGCATCCGCTCGAACGGGTAGCAGCCGACGGTCTGCGTCGCTACGTTGACATATTTCACCACGTCGTCGAGCGAGTTGACACGAACTACGTTGGCGGTCTTGTTGATCGGGTGGAAGTCAACGGGTTCGTCCGACCGGATCACCAGACCCTTCCCGTCGGTCCTGCCCCAGACGTGGAACTCGTCACTCATCATCGCCAGCGTGTCGACCTGCTCACGCAGGTCCAGGTCCATCGGCCGCGAGTCGCCCGAGGCGGCCGCCTTCTCGGCTATGCGTGTGTGCAGCCGTTCACAGAAGCGGTCGGCATCTTCGTAATTCGCCTCGACAAAAATGAAACGGCTTGCGACGCACGCCTCCTGATTCAGAACCATGACATCAGTGGCCGCCAGCTCGGCGACCGCCTCCAGCGCCGCGCCGGAGGCGAACGCTTCTCTACCGACCATGGAGATCGACGTCTTGGGATCGAACGACACCAACTGGAAGCCCGGACCGAGGTACTTGACGACGTTGTCGATCGCGTCGCCGCCGCCCCATGCGACGATCTTGTCGAAATACTGGGGCCGATACAGCACCTGCTCCACCGCATCGTCGCCGCCGCGCCAATAGACGGCCGACATCGACCGCACGATGGGATGGTCCGGATCGATACCGGCCATGGTCCGCAGGATCGCGACCGTCGTGAAGGGATCACTCGACGCCATCTTGAACAGATTGACGGCCTTCACCAGTGCACCCTGGGCGATGGACTTCACCGCCACCCCGGGAGAATTGCCCGGCAGCACATGGATCAGCCGCGGCGCGAAGGCGCGGACGAAGCTCTTGCGACCCTTGAAGTCCTGCTTGGGAACCCATTCATCCAGGGCCCTCGGGTCGGGGAAGTTCTGCTCGACCACGGTATGCAGAAGCCGTTTGTCGAGATATGCCGTCGCGCCGTAAACCTGGTCTCTCAGCACCCCACGCGGCAGTACGTGGGTGGCCGCCATGCGGTCGATGCACTCTTGCACGAAAGGATTCTGCGGATCACGGATCCGCTCGCCGGTCTCGACCAAGAAATCGATGATCTCCGAAAGCGGAACGTTGAGCAGCGGCGGCACCTCGGTCCGTGGATGCACCACACGGTCCAGGTCGATCGCCGGCGTCGCGAAGACGACTCCCAGGTCACGCGAGCGGTGGGTGACCGACTGGTCTTCCATCAACTCGCCACGCAGGAAGAACGGTGCGGCGACAACAGGTTCGGTCATGGTCATGATAGGCCCCTCACGTACGCGTCGACGGTTCCGGCGCAGCCGATTTTGTCGTCGTCTTTGACATCCGAATAGCGAACAATGTTGTTGCGGATCGACGGTCCCGCGCAGCCGCAGGCACAGGGGTCGAAATCGAGCGAAATCTTGTCGCCAGTGATGACGCCGCCCCACCGTCCGTCGAGGGAGAGGTCGAAAAACGCCGCGCGGCCCTCGATCTCACCTGACTCGTGCGGCAGCAATGTCTCGCCCTTCTCGTCGAGAATGAAGGGCACGATCCACGGAGGAACGTGATAGCGATCGCCCACTTGACATTTGGGCATACCCGAGTTGAGCTCCTGCATGGAGTAGTTCTGGAAGTTACGGTTGTCCGGGATATTGAAGGTCTCGTGGACGAATTCCCGGTAGTCCGGCGGCAGTTGCGCGCGCTTCAGTCCGCCGCCGACGTATATGCAGTTGTCCGGGTGGAAGTCTTTCGCCGAGAACCCACGCTCACGAACGATCTTGGCGACCTGGTAGAGCGCATTCCACATGCCTGAGACGAACAGCTTGTCGGCGCGGTACTCGATGAGTTGCTCGGCGGCCACGATCATCGCCTTGTCGAGGGCCTCCTGCCGCTCGGCCGAGGTCCGCTCGAACTCGGCTAGCTCCTCGGGCCGCGCTGTGCCGTCGGTGATCTTCTTGCGAAGTACGACCATCGTGGTCAGCGAGCCCACGGTGATCGGCGGAATCGGCAGGCGGAACGCCGGTTTGTCGGGATCCCCGAACGCCGCCGCCTGCGCGTCGCCGATGAGGACGTTCTTCGGCACCGCAGCGATGGGCGCGACACCGATCCTGCGCCGGTCTTGCGCCGGCGCGACGCCCGAACCCCAGGCGAAGACGTTGACCGTGTCCTTACGCGACCAGTCCATGTCCTTGTCCGAGGCCAGCAGCATCGCCGACTTGCCGGTCGTGCCGCTGGAACAGGAAAGGAAGTGCCCCTTGGCCTGCAGACGTGCGATCCACTCATCGATATCGGCAATGTCCGACGTCTCGATGGGGCTGATCGGATAGGGCGAGACGGTGCCGAGCCACACGCCGAGCCGATCCCAGCGTTGCTCGGTCAGGAAGCCTTCGGGGTAGCTCTTATAGGCCGTGTGCGGGAACAGCAACGGCACCATGTCGGCGCGGTCGCGGACCTCGGTGATGCCGCCTTCTCGTGCTCGATGTCCAAGCAGCTTGATGCGGTCCCTGCGCTCCTGGAACTTTTCGTTCAACGCCGCGACCTGCGTCTCGCGGAGTTCGGAGTGGGAGTACCGGAAACGGTCCTCTGCGTCGACCAGCCGAGTCAATTGCTCGGGGGGTGAGTTCACGGGGCTTCCCTTCGGTATACGTTGCCATAAATAGCAACTCATGCGTATCATTAATTCGGTAACCTCATAATGACGAAGGCAAGGGTGTTATGCAAGAGCGATTTTCGGCGAGGCCGACTTGTCGAAAGTGACGCCGCCCGCGCCGCGGCGTCGGGCGCCCCACCCCCGAGCAGGCCGAGGCACGCCAGGACGATCTGCTCGAGACCCACACGCGACGACGTGGACCAGGGGTGCACCTCGCCGTTCATCCACTACTCGACGGCCTCAGGCCGCGCTCAACACCTAGGGAGAATTCCTTGCATATCGATACGAACAGACCGGTCGCGGTCGTCACCGGAGCCAGCTCGGGCATCGGCGAATCGACCGCCCGCCAACTCGTGGAACTCGGCTGGCAGGTGATCGGCGTCGGCCGCGACCGGGAGCGCAGTGCCGCCGCCACCGCGCGTATTGCTGTCGCAGCCCGCGATGGCGGCACCTTCACCATGCTGCGTGGCGACTTCACCCTGATGTCGGAAGTCGAGCGGGTCGCGGGTGAGATAGGGGCACTCACCCCTCGCCTCGACGTCCTCGTCAACAACGCCGGCGGTGTGAGCGATCAGCGGATCGTCACCGACGAGGGCACCGAGGCGACGTTTGCCGTCAATCACCTCGCCCCATTCCTGCTGACGCGGAGGCTGATTCCGCTGCACGGGGAATACGCGGCAGCTCGGCCGGGCCGCTCCGTCCGCGTGATCGCCGTGTCGTCGAACGCGCACCGCATGATCCAGGAATTCGACTGGGACGATTTACAGAGCCTGCACGAGTTCGATCCCATCGTCGCCTACGGCCGGGCGAAGCTCGCCAATATCCTCTTCACCCGCGAGCTCGCCCGGCGTGGAGACGCAACCGGGATTATCGCCCAGGCCATGCATCCCGGCGTGGTGGCCAGCAACTTCGCCTCCCACGGGACCGAGGCACTGCAAGCGCACATGGCCACCGCCGACACGGTCTCGGCGGACGAACCGGCTGAAACGCTGGTCTGGCTGGCCACCGCCCCCGCGCCTGGCCGCGACGGCGGCCGCTACTTTCACCGTAAGGCCGAGGCGACACCCACTGCGGCCGCACAGGACGATGCCGCCGCCACTCGTCTCTGGAACGAGAGCGAAAAAGTTTTGGCCGAACTCGGCTTCCGGATCGCGGATACTGCCGAGTCAGGACAGAAGTAGCAGTTCTCAGGGCAACGTCGGCGACCCGAAGCTTCCGGCTCGTCCTCGCAGACCCGGCGGGCCCTGCTCCCAGATCGGACAGCACGTCCTCGCCGGGATCGTCCATCTCGGCTTGCTCGGCTCAAACCGTCGGCATGCCAACTCAGACGAGATATAGTACGCCATTGACGCCGAGCGACTGCCCAGTCACGTAACCGGCCTCATCCGATGCCAAATCCGGTCCTTCGTCAGCCCCTTGCACAGCGCGATCACAACCAATGGGAGCTTCACACATCCTTGGCTTCGGTTCCGGCCAGAGCCCACCGGGCGATCTCCATCTGGTCCGCACTCGCCCCCAGGTCGGCGTCGGCCTGCGACCAAACCTGTACCGCCCGGTCACCGAGTGCTGTGCCGATCCCGAGTTCAGCTGCCAGGCCCGTGGCAATACGCATGTCTTTGAGCATGAGGCGCAGTGCGAAACCGGAGTTGTAGGTCTCGGGGAGGACGAAGCTTGGGAACTTGGATTCACTCGCCGCACTGCGCCCACTCGCCGCGTTGATCGTCGATACGATTACCTCCGGGTCGAGGCCGAAGCGGCGGCCGATCGCGAAGCCTTCGGCAGTAGCCAACAGTTGAACCGCCGCGAGTAGATTGTTGATGGCCTTGAGAGCGTGCCCCGCACCGGTATCGCCCACTCGGAGCCAAGTGCCCAGTGGAGCCAGCATCGAACTAATCTGCGCCACAGCGGCTTCGTTCCCCGCAGCCATGATTGTCAGTGTGCCGGCCGCGGCGCCGCTGATGCCGCCGGATACCGGTGCGTCGATCAATGTGACGCCTCGTTCAGCCAGTTCGAGAGCAAGACGGCGGGTCGATGTGGGCTCAGACGACCCCATATCGATGATGATGGTGCCGGAGCGCAACTCGTCGAGCACGTCGACGTCGTCGAGCACGGACTCCACCACAGTGGAATTCGGCAGCATGAGGATGACAATGCCTGCTCCGGCCACGGCCTGCGCTGGAGTTGGGGCCACAGTTCCCCCCGTCTCGGCAAGTGATCGGCGGGCGGCCTCCTGTAGGTCGAATCCTATTATCTGGAAGCCGGATTCGACCAGTCGGCGTGACATGTGCGCGCCCATGTTGCCCAGGCCGATGAAGGCGATGTGTCCGTTGCTTGTTTCAGGCATCAGTGCGCTCCGACAGGATTTCGTCAGCAATGCGGAAGGATTCGATGGCGGCGGGGACGCCGGCGTAGACGGCGGTCTGGAGGAGGACCTCACGGATCTCTTCGTCCGTCGCCCCATTGGTCAATGCGCCGCGCACGTGGGTAGCGAACTCCTTGGGCCGGTTGAGAGCAGTGAGCATCGCCAGGTTGATCAGAGATCGGGTGCGGCGGTCGAGGCCCGGCCGGGTCCAGATGGCACCCCAGCAGTACTCGGTGACGAGATCCTGTATAGAAGAAGAGAATTCGCTGGCATCGACCAGGGCGCGGGTGACGTACTCGGCTCCGACGACCTCGCGGCGGACTTGCAGACCCGCCTCGTAGGTCTCGCGGTGTGTGCGATCAGTGTGCATGTTGTGAATCCTTCGATCAGTCGAGGAACAGGTCCGGGGCCGGGTTGAGGTCAGAGTTTGACGATCACGGTCTTGGTCTCGGTAAACGCGTCCAACGCCTCGTACCCCTTCCCACGGCCGTAGCCGGACTTCTTGAAACCGCCGAAGGGGAACTCCACCCCACCACCCGCCCCATACGTGTTGACATAGACCTGCCCGGCCTGAATACCGGCAGCCAACCGATGCGCGCGCGAAAGATCCCGCGTCCAGACCGACCCGAGCAAGGCATATTGGGTCCCGTTCGCCAACGCGAGTGCCTCCTCTTCGGTGTCGAAAGTGTTGCAGACCAACACCGGACCGAATACCTCCTGCTGAGCGATGTCGGACCGCGGATCGACACCATCGACCAGCGTCGGAGCGAAATAGGCGCCACCCGCAAGACCGGGTTCGTCGGGAATCGAACCGCCGGCGACGACCTCTCCCGTGCTCAGATCGCTCAGGAATCCCTGGACCCGGGCCTGCTGTTTGAACGACACCAATGGTCCGAGGTCCATGTCGGCCGAACCGGGTCCGATACTCACCGCGCCGAACCGCTCGGCCACCAAATCCAGAACCTCGTCATGGACCGAGGCATGCACCAACAGACGCGAGCCCGCCGAACACGTCTGCCCAGCGTTCTGCAGAACCGCCTTCGCCACGAACATGGCCGCCAGGTCAAGGTCGGCGTCGGGGAAAACGATCTGAGCTGACTTGCCGCCAAGCTCGAGAACGACCGGCACCACCCGATCTGCGGCCGCGTGCGCGATCACCGACCCGATCTGGGTGGACCCGAC
>NZ_LTCZ01000036.1:0-4531 GCF_001583455.1 Rhodococcus sp. LB1
TAGAAATCGGACCGATCCGTGATCCGCGCCATTCCGTCGACGACGTCCGAGATGGTCACGCTGTGCGGATCGGGATGCAGGTACCCCTCCGTCACCCCCACGAACAGGTGCGCGAACCGCCCGGCCCCCGCAAGGTAGGTCTGCCCGCTGACCTCACACGCCTCGTGCGCGAGGTAACCCACCATCGGGGCGACGAGCGCAGGGTCCATGTCCGACTTCGGCTCGTCCCGCCCCTTGCGCATCTGGTCCATGCCGTCCGACGGGGCGCCACCCATCCGCGTCATCGCATTCGGTGCGATCACGTTGATCTTGATGTCGTGCTCCCCGGCCGAGAGGGTCATGCTGTTCGCCATCCCGATCACCGCCGCCTTGGCGGTGGCATACCCGAGGTTGTCCGGCAGCCCGAACATCCCGATCGAGGTGGTGATGACGATGCGCCCGTAGTTCTGCTCGAGCATGTGCGGCCACGCCGCGTGGGAGGTGTGGAAGGCGCCCCTGACGTGGACGGCCAGGTGACTGTCGATGTTGTCCGCATCCACCCCGGGCAGACCCCCGAACCGGACATTGCCCGCATTGTTCACGACAACATCGATCCGCCCGAAATTCTCCAATGCCGTGTCGATGGCCTGCTTGCCACCCGCGACGGTCGAGATGTCGCTGACGTCGGCGACCGCGATGCCGCCGGCGTCGACGATCTCCCGGACCACGGTCTCCGCCGGACTGCCATCGGCACCGGACCCGTCGATCGTGCCCCCGAGGTCGTTCACCACGACCTTCGCGCCCAGCCCGCCGAGTAGGTGCGCATAGGCCCGCCCGATCCCGCGACCGGCACCGGTCACGACCGCAACCCGGCCGTCGAACCTGTACTTCTCCATCGCCAATACCTTCTGTGTTGGTTGCCGATTCACGACAGGAACCGCGCGTACTTCGAATCCAGAACCTCGCTCATCGCCTCACGCAGCTTCGGCCGGCCACCCGGGTTGAGCAGAAAGCTGCGGGGCTTACCCGCAATGTTGGTGCCGTAGAAATAACTGGCCTCCCCGAACGACGAATGCACGGCGAGTTCCTCGACCATCTGGTTCCACTTCTGTTCCAGATCGGCGGGCACCTCCATCACCGTGTGCCCCCGCTCGCGCATGTACTCGAGCGCATCGGCAACGAAGTTCACCTGATCCTCCGCATACCGGGGATTGTTCCCGGCCGCACCGTGCGGCCCACCCGGGAAGAAAAAGTTCGGGAACTCCCGGCACATGGTGCCGGCGAACGTGCGCGGACCACCCGCCCAGTAGTCCTCCAACGCCAGACCACCACGCCCACGAATACCCATCCTCGTCAGCGCCCCGGTGCCGAAGTCGAACCCGGACGCCCACACGATGATGTCGAACTCCCGCGGCCCGTCCGCGGTGTCGATCCCGGTCTCCGTCACCCGAAGGATCGGAGTCTCCGACAGGTCGACCAGCGAGACCTTCGGGTTGTTGTAGGCCTCGAAGTAATCCGTCGTGAACGGCGGCCGCTTCGCCGCCCAGCCGTGGTCGCGGGGGATCAGTTTCTCCGCAGTTTCGGGATCGGTGACGATGCCCCGGATCTTCTCCGCCATGAACCGGCACCAGTCCTCGTTGGCGGCGGAGTCGGTCATCGTGTCGGCATAGTTGCTGATCACCTTCGAAAAACCCGGGCTGGTCCACATCTTCTCGTAACGCGCCCACCGCTGCTGCTTGCCGTCCTCGAACGCCTTGCGGGTATCACGCTGATGCAGGAACCCACTGACCGACGCGTTCAGAATCTCGCGCATCTGCTCGAAGTCGGCCCGCAGCTGCGCATACTGCTCCGCCGAGATCGGCTCGTTCGACAACGGCGTGCACCAGTTCGGGGTCCGCTGATACACCGTCAACGACTCCACCTCGTCGGCGATGACCGGAATGACCTGCACACCACTGGCCCCGGTCCCGATCACCGCGACCCGCTTACCGGTGAAATCGACCGGCTCGTCCGGCCACAACCCGGTGTGATGCGCAATCCCCCGGAAGCTCTCCCGGCCCGGCACCCCCGGGAACGCCGGGACCGACAACACACCCGTCGCGGCGACGAGGAACCGCGCCCGCACCACCGTCCCGTCACTGGCGCGCACCAGCCAAGTGGCCGTGCCCTCCTCGAAAACAGCGGAGGTGACCCGGGCACCGAACCGGATGTGCCGACGCAGATCCAATGCGTCGACCACATAATTGAAGTACCGCTCGTTCTCCGGCTGACCGGCGAACCGCTCGGTCCACTCCCACCCCTCGAACAACTCCTTCGAGAACAGGTATCCGTAGGTGTAACTCTCCGAATCCAGCCGCGCACCCGGGTACCGGTTCCAATACCACACTCCACCGACCCCGTCACCGGCCTCCAACGCCAGCGTCGAAAAACCCGCCTCACGGGCCCGGTACAACTGATGGATCCCGGTCACCCCCGCACCGACCACCAACACATCCACGGTCACCACATCACCGGAGGTGACAGCATCCAACGCACTCATCAACATTGCCTCTCGTCGCTACTCGCAGTCATCCCACATCCCGCGGATCGCCCGGCGTCAGGGCAGTGGTGAAAACCCACGGAATCCCCAGGCTCGAAACCGGATCCGTAACGATGACCTCACCGGTACGCACCCGCAGGTCCACACCCTGCTCTTTCAAATGCCGCTCCACCCGATCCAGATCCACGACCTTCCAGGTGATCGCATGGTAGGTATCGTTCGGCGCCGCCCCCGCCCAGTCCACATACGCCGCGGTCCCCGCATCCGGAACCGCATACTCGAACACCGCATCCGCGAGATGCACATACGTGCTGCTCGCACCGAGCACCTCGTTGCGGCCCCGGTGAATCACGGTGCCCCCCAAACCGTCCACCACAACCCGCAACGCCCGCTCCGGGCGATCGGTCAAAACCGTGTGATGCGAACACCGCTCGATGCCCAACGGATCATCATCGGACACGGCCGGCACCTCCCAGCCCGGCACCAGCCGATGATCCAACGGAAACGGAATCTGCGGCAAGAACTCGTACCGCAGACCCGCACTCTCGGGCACCGTGAAAAAGATCGGCATCGGCGAACCCGGCGCCGACGGCGGATTGTCGCCGTCGGCAACCTCCCCCCGCTGCCCCACCATGGCGATGCCGAGTGCCTTGAGTCGGCGATAGGCATCGGCGATCCCGTCGACATACCACCCGAACCCCTTCAGATGCGGACCGTCGACACTCGCGTACTGCTGAACACCATCGAGCACATACCGTTTCGGATCAATCGTGTCGAACAGCACATCACTGATCGGAGTGAACGTCGAATAGTCCGTAGGATAACCCTCGCTCGCGGGAGCATTGCGGGTCATCTCGGAGATGGGTCGGCTCGGACGACCGAAGACCCGCCCGAACCACACCTCCGCCTCGCGGAGATCGGTCACATGGTGACTCGGATGATACAACCGCGTCAGATGAAACTGTTGCTTGTCAGCGTCCGACATGGACGTCCTCCTCCACTTCGCTTCGGGCGTATGGCCGCCCGGTAGCATTTCGTGATCAAACGGGTGTGATCCCTTGTGACCGAGACCGGTCAGTCGATCGCCACCGAGGTCTCAGGTCTCCTCATGGCCGTTGGTGTGTGGCCAATGCAGCTCGGTGCGAATTGGCACCGAAACCGAGTGTGCCGATCAGCGAACTTCGCGACCCATGCGACCCGAGATATTCTCTGCACCAGACGGACACAGGACGGAAGCGGGTTCTACCAGGCGACCGGTAGCTCGTAGATCCCGTACGCCTGCGAATCCTCCTTGAATTTCAACTCGGAGATGTCGGCGTCGAGCCGCAGCGTGGGGATACGACGGAAGAGCGTGCTGAAGACGACGTGCAGCTCGATGCGAGCCAGCTGCTGTCCGACGCACTGATGCGGGCCCCACCCGAAGGCGAGATGATGCGACGAGGTACGGGTCAGATCCAGCTTCCCGGGTTCGGGAAACGCCTCGGCGTCCCAGTTCGCTGCCGGAAGCGAGACGATCACGCCCTCGCCCGCCCGGATGGTCTCGCCTTCGAACTCGATGTCATCGATTGCCGCCCGGCGCGCCAGCAGATGGGGAAGGGTCAAGTAGCGCAACAGTTCCTCGACGGCGTTGGTCACGAATTTCGAGTCGTCGGATCGCTCACGCAGGACTGCGAGCTGCTCTTCATTCTGCAGCATCAGTGCGGTGCCCAGGGTGATCATGTTGGCGCTGGTGTCGTGACCGGCGACGAGCAGGATAAGCCCGAGGCGAGAGGCCTCGTCGAGCGTCAGCTCGCCGTCCTTCACGCGCATCCCCAGGTCGGACAGGAGGTCCTCGGCGGGTTCGCCCATCTTGGCGTCGATCAGCCGCGCTATGTAGCGGCGAAGTTCGGCAACCGTTTCGGCCGCTTCCTCCGGGGTCTTGTTCACCGAATTTGTGACGCCGGCATGCCTATGGAAGAACTCGTGATCCTCGTAAGGCACTCCGAGAAGCTCACAGATCATCAGTGACGGCAG